>NZ_JBHIQF010000096.1:0-74977 GCF_042196445.1 Bartonella sp. AP11XZML | reverse complement strand
ACTAGAAACCACGTGGATGGCTTGGAGGGTCATCAGCAATGTTATGAGAGCCCAAGTGAGAAAGCCATGAAGAATCCCTGAGGTTTCAGCAAAACGTCCAGCTACAAAGCCTCCCAAGGCTAGGCTAATCAGTGTAACGATAACAGAACCCACGCCAAAGGAGAGGAAAGAGCCTTCAAATGGGGATGAAGAAGTGAAATCCATTTNACCAGAAAAGAGAGGCAGATTGAGGTGGCAAGAGCCGTCACCAGTCCCGCAAAGATTGCGGACCATGAAATGGGTGTGTGAAAGAGTGAATACTTTTCTTCTAGAGATGTTTCTCCTAGAAAATTCGTCTCAAATGGTGTGTTTTCAGGAATGCGAGTTTCCATGTTTTATCTCCTTGAATATGCTGGAGATACAATGCCTTTTTGCTAATTATGTTCCAAAAGGGATATAGAGCAGCTAAAAAGGAATAGGAAAAATCTAAAGCTAAGATCGAGATCATCATGGTGGGGCATTTTCTTTTGAAACTTTTGTTTAAAGCGCGTTCATAGAGAGTTTTTGTTGATCATAAAAAAGGGGGGTGAAAACGACAAGGCATGCCTATAGGGCTTTATGAGGTCATTATAATATAGATGCTGTTTTGTTTATATTCTTTCATAAATTTGAATTTTTATCTCATGACAATGTTTTGGTCGATAAACATATGATAAGCGTTACGAATGGGAATATATTTATGTTTCATAAATAAAAGCACATTTTGTATAGAGAGCTCTTTCTTTGTGTTTTCGCTATTGTATTCTTTTGACAAATGCTTTTCTTTTTGATTGTATCAAAAAGTTTAAAGAGAGACCTTGTTAGGATATAAAATGTTTCGTTCAACTTTTTTTAAAAATCGTGAAATCTATGGACCTCTTTGTATTGGATTTGATCCGAGCCATAAAGTTTTGCAATCGTGGAAACTAAGCTTTGATTATAAAGGTCTAAAAGATTTTTGTGATATTCTCTTAACAGCACTTGTTGGTAAAGTAGGTATTATAAAGCCGCAAGTCGCATTTTTTGAATTATATGGTGTGGAAGGTCTTCAAGCTCTCAAAGAACTGATTGAAAATGCACACGAACAAGGCATATTGGTTCTGGCGGATGCAAAAAGGGGGGATATTGGCTCTACTGCTGAAGCTTATGGTAAGGCTTGGCTTGGTCCAAGTAGTGCGTTCAAGGTGGATGCCATGACAGTTAATCCTTTTTTGGGTTTTGATTCTCTTATTCCTCTGATAAAGGTTGCAGAAGAAACAGGAGCAGGGGTTTTTGTGGTTGTTCAGTCTTCTAATCCAGAGGGGAAACAAATACGAAATGCGCTTATTGGTGATCAGACACTCTCTCTTCATCTTGCACAGTGTATTTGTGATTATAATAGTCAGTCTTCGGTTATTCATCATAATATTGGCCCCATAGGTGCGGTTATAGGAGCGACATTAGGATCTGAATCAAAAGACACAATCGAGCAGTTAAAAAATAGTCTGTTTCTCGTTCCGGGTATTGGCGCTCAAGGTGGAACAATGACACAACTAGCAAATCAATTTCCACAAAGACTTTTGCAGAATGTTATTCCCTCTGTATCACGCTCTATTACAGATTCTGGACGAAATATTGTTGATTTAAAAAATGTTATCAATCATTTTGCAGAACAAGCGCAAAGCACACTGATGTCTTGAGGATTTTTGCATCTGTAATAAATCTGAAGAATTCTGAAAGGGAGGGATTTTGAGGGGGATGCTTCCGATTTATCAAGAATCAACTGTCGCTTTGAGGTTTCTTTCAACAAGCACAGATGTCTTTTCATTGAATGTTAAGCGGGCATTTCATGTTGAGCGGGAGGCTATGTTCCTATTGAAAGTACAAATATTTTCAGTAGATTGCCTTAAGGGTAAAGGTTTGCATCTTTTAAAAGCAAAAGCTTATGCATATTGTTACCAGTTTTCAGTTGATAAAGTTATTGCAGCGTTTGTTTCTATAAGATAGACACACGTTATCGGTGAATATATATTGTTGTTAGAGAAAAATATGTTATCAAAACAAGAAAAAACCAAAGCCCGTTTACCCCGTGGGTTTGTTGATCGTACAAGTGCACAGTTGTATGCAACTGAAACAATGATTGCGCAAATTCGTGAAGTTTATGAACTTTATGGTTTTGAAGCGCTAGAAACTCCAATTTTTGAATATACAGATGTGCTGGGTAAGTTTTTACCGGATTCAGATCGTCCAAATGCGGGCGTTTTTTCGCTACAAGATGATGATGAGCAATGGATGTCTTTGCGCTATGATCTTACCGCGCCTCTTGCTCGTTATTTTGCCGAGAATTTTGAAGTTTTGCCAAAGCCTTATCGCAGTTATCGTCTTGGCTTTGTTTTTCGCAATGAAAAACCAGGTCCAGGGCGGTTTCGGCAATTTATGCAGTTTGATGCGGATATTGTTGGAACACCAACGGTAGCGGCTGATGCCGAAATTTGCATGATGGCAGCCGATAGTTTGGAAAAATTAGGGTTTCAGCATCATGAATATGCCATTCGTCTGAATAACCGAAAAATTCTCGATTGCGTTTTAGAGAAAATTGGTTTGGGGGGAAATGAGCAGGCTGAAAAGCGCTTAACTGTCTTAAGAGCAATTGATAAACTGGATAAATTTGGTTCTGAAGGGGTGCGTTTGCTTTTGGGAAAAGGGCGTTTGGATGAAAGTGGTGACTTTACAAAAGGGGCGGAGCTTAAGGAAAAAGAGATTGAGTGTATTCTTACCTTAACTGCTGCTGGAGCTGAAACAGCAGAAGAAACGCTTGAGGCTCTTAAAGAAGTGGTTGGTGATCATGTTCAAGGGCGTGAGGGAATTCGTGAGCTTGAGGAAATGCAAGCAATTTTTGCAGCAAATGGCTTTCAGAATCGTATCAAGATTGATCCATCGGTGGTGCGTGGACTGGATTATTATACAGGTCTTGTCTTTGAGGCTACGTTGCTGTTTGATGTTTTCAATGATGATGGGCAGAAAGTTGTTTTTGGCTCCGTTGGTGGTGGTGGGCGCTATGATGGATTGGTGGCACGCTTTCGTGGTGAAAATATTCCGGCAACAGGTTTTTCAATCGGGGTCTCACGCTTGATCGCTGCTTTGCAAAATCTTGAAAAGTTGCCTATGAAGGAGACAACAGGGCCGGTTGTGGTGCTGATGATGGATAAAGAGCCAGAGGCGGTTGCTGGTTATCAAAAAATGGTGATGCAGTTGCGTGGTGCGGGAATTCGTGCTGAGCTCTATTTGGGGGCATCGGGGATAAAAGCGCAGATGAAATATGCAGATCGACGCCAAGCGCCTTGTGTGGTTATCCAAGGCTCACAAGAACGTGAGAGCGGAAAAATACAGATTAAAGATTTGATTGAAGGGGCGCGTTTGTCTCATGAAATTAAGGATAATCAAACATGGCGTGAAAGTCGACCAGCACAAGTGACGGTTGATGAAGATCAATTGATCAAAACAGTACAGGATATTTTAGCCGCCCAAAAATGATAATGGTAAAAGTCTTTATCGAAGTGATTGTTCGAAATATTTTGGAAATTTGAAATTCAATTTTTAAAATTTGTGCTTTGCTCGTTTATACGTGTTGGTGCACGCGTTCAAAAGCGGGGTTTTGAAGTGCGTGCGGCATAAAAGAGAGATTTTTAAGAGATAAATAAGCACTATTTGCTATAAAACGTGCCCTTCTGAGGATGCGATGATAATGCGTTAAAATGAGCCAAAAAATTGTAACGAACAAAAACTCTGAGAAAATTAAAAGGTTTCACGCAACGCTTTCCCAAAAGTTTATAAAAATATTGACAAGTTCATATTGGCTTCATCTTTGAATTCTCATCTATGAGTATCAAATCCTTTGATGTTCTCTTCTTAGACATTACAAAATTTAGCCTTATTGCAAAAGGAGGAAGAACTAGAGCGTTTTATCCTAAAAGACTTTTTAAGCTTCAAAAAACAATGGAATGACTTAAATCGAACAATTTTTTACAGGAGCATGTTTGGATGAATTGTAAGCTGCCATAATGGTAACTTACTGATAATATGCATTTTTCATAAAGTCAATTCTTTAACGGAGAAATGAAAATGGTCCAATATGATTTTACTCTGCTCTATGAACGAAATCCCTTTATTCTTGAAAGACCTGAGAATATTGGAAAATCATTTAAACTTCCTCCTTCAAATTTCGGATTTGAAGATCTTCCGCAAATTACCTTTTCAGGCGCCTCGTCGTGTCGGCGTATGATTTTTGGGTTATCATTTAGTGGTATGAAAGCATTTTTTGTGATGTTGTGGCAGGTAGGGAAAATGTTAGATGAGGGGGATGATGTGGACTTATGGTTTGATCAGATAACATTGGATCATGATATTCTTGAAGAATTTTTGACTTGCGATCTTTCAATTCAAGAACCAGAATATCTTAATTTTGAAAGTTTTAAAGAAGGTATCAAAGAATTAGAAACAAATAAAATTGTAGCGAAGGGGACAAAAAAAGATTGTTATTTCATCAATCCAGATATTTTTGGTCTTCCTGAATGTGATGAAGATTTTGAGTTCGATGAAGAGGAAGAGATAGAAGCACACTTTACGGTAGAATACCCGAATAAACAACTCCTTTAACCTTTTTTCTCTTAGAGAAAAATAAAAGCTTAGAATAAATGGCTATGAGAACAGCAATGAGTCTGTTTATGGTATGTGAATTGGAATGTTTGCGGGATTTTTTTTGATTGAATCTTCTTTATAAACGGTTCTTTATGCAGAGCGGTTTTTATGCCATATTTTCTTCTTTTTATGAGACATAAGTTAATTTGAACTGTGCACCTCTTCAAACAAATGTTTGATCTGTATTTTCTTTCTTGATGCTTTTGTGAACTTTGTAGTCTTGATGTTCACAGCTTTCGCCTTTGAAAGCATTTACGAGAGGTATTTTCACTCTTTTTAATCGTTTATTCATATGCCAATCCCGCTTGCTAATGAGCAAGAAAATAGTTTTAAGGGATTCAATATAAGAAGGGATAAAATAAAACAATCTTATGATATTCGGCTCCTCTCATTCAATATGAGAAAAATCAAAGTATTGTTTAATACAAAGTTTTTCTCAGTATGAGAAATTTAGCATTGATCTTGCATATTTCATCAATACGTTAGTCCTTGATGTTTCTGAGAGAGTTTTGCATGAATTTGCGCATTTGGCAATTGCATCCCCATTTTTTGATAGCGTGCAACAGCTTTTAACTCTTTGATTTTTTAGCCCCACAACGGGTCCAGATTTTTCATCAGCAATTTTTCAAACTTTTTCAAAGCAGTTAAAACATAAAATATTTATTGAAAAAATTATTGCTGTAATCTTTTCTCACAGAAGGCGTACAATCAACTTATCGTGTCTGTTTTCACGAATAGATGTTGTAAAAAGTCAACGACACAAATCTTCCTCCTCAGAAAATTTGTGTCGTAAAATTTTGTTTAAATAGACGATTGGGGGAATTAGCTTTTCAAGGCTTTTAAAACATGTTGTGGTGAAGAAACTTCATAAGGATCTGTTGCACAATTATCTGAAAAACCTGCTTCTTCGAACCATTGTTCAACCACACCATCATTAATAACAGCTGCATAGCGCCATGATCGCATGCCGAACCCAACATTGTCTTTTGCAACCAGCATACCCATTTTGCGTGTGAATTCACCAGAGCCATCGGGAATTAACTTCACGTTTTTGATATTTTGTGCTTTTCCCCAAGCATTCATGACAAAAGCATCATTGACGGAAAGGCAATAAATTTCATCAATACCCGCTTGTTTAAATTCATCATAGAGTTTTTCAAAATCAGGCAGCTGAAAGGTTGAGCAAGTAGGGGTAAAAGCTCCAGGAAGAGAAAAAAGAATAACACGCTTTCCTTTAAAGTAAGCATCGCTGTTAACTTCTTGCCACCGATAAGGATTGTCTCCAGCCATTGATTCATCGCGTACACGTGTGTGGAATGTTACATCGGGAACTGTTTTTTTCATCATCATGATGCTCCTGTATTCTTTTACGAAAATTTTGTTTTAAAACAGCCTTCGTATTTAAAAACATATGGCAAAAAGCGTTTTAAACAAAAGGGCTTCTTTAAAAATTCTTACTTCTAACGAGTGTGCAAATATTTCACACTTCCGTCAAGTAGAATTAATGGTCGACTTTGGATACTCTTCACCTTAAAATTATAGGAAATCATATAAAGGTATTGATATGACCATAAAGACAGTTTTAACCACGGCTTTTGAGGGGCAAAAACCGGGAACGTCTGGTTTGCGCAAAAAAGTGTCTGTTTTTCAACAACCCCATTATGTAGAAAACTTTATACAGTCTCTTTTTGATAACATTGGGCCTCTTGAAGGAAAAATGTTGATTCTTGGGGGGGATGGGCGCACTTTTAATCGTACTCTTCTTCAGATTGTGTTGAAGATGGCGGCGGCGCATGGTGTTTCTTGTATTAAAATGGGAAGGGGCGGTATTCTTTCTACACCTGCTGTTTCGCATCTTATTCGTAAAACTCATGCCCATGGTGGACTTATTCTTTCTGCAAGCCATAATCCTGGTGGTCCAGAGGGAGATTGTGGTATCAAATACAATGTTTCCAATGGTGGACCGGCTCCTAATTCTTTATGTGATGCTATTTTTGCAACATCGCAACGTCTTTCCTTTTATAAAATTCTTGAAGCACCAGATATTGATTTAGATAGGCAAGGTACGATCTTTATGGGAGCCATGCGGATTGATATTATTGATCCTGTCGCTGATTATGTTGCTTTGATGCAGGAGCTTTTTGATTTTGACTGTATTGCCAAGGCTGTTGCTCGAGGTCTTACTTTACGGTTTGATGCCATGCATGCGGTAACAGGGCCTTATGCCCATGAAATTTTTGAAAAATGCTTAGGATTTTCTGAAGGGACGGTGGTTAATGGTATTCCTTTGCCAGATTTTGGAGGCGGTCATCCAGATCCCAATTTGGTTTAT
Source organism: Bartonella sp. AP11XZML (assembly GCF_042196445.1). Lineage (NCBI taxonomy): Bacteria > Pseudomonadati > Pseudomonadota > Alphaproteobacteria > Hyphomicrobiales > Bartonellaceae > Bartonella > Bartonella sp. AP11XZML. Next base: position 67,950 of record NZ_JBHIQF010000096.1, on the reverse strand, counting down.
GCTAAGGACCTTTATGATTTATTGATGTCAGAGCAAGGACCAGATCTTGGCGCAGCCTCTGATGGTGATGGAGATCGTAATCTCATTATTGGACGTCAACAATTTGTCTCGCCTTCGGATTCTTTGGCTATTATGGCTGAACATGCACACCTTATTAAAGGATATCGAAAAGGTGTTGTGGGGATAGCGCGCTCTATGCCGACGGGACGTGCTGCTGATCTGGTTGCGGAAAAACACGGATTAAATTTTTTTGAAACGCCAACGGGATGGAAGTTTTTTGGAACCCTTTTGGATGCGGGAAAAGTAACCTTTTGTGGTGAAGAAAGCTTTGGAACGGGCTCTCATCACATCCGCGAAAAAGATGGTTTATGGGCTGTCCTATTTTGGTTAAATCTTGTAGCGGTAACAGAAAAAACTGTCGCACAGATTGTTCAACAGCATTGGTCCACCTATGGGCGTTTTTACACGTTACGGCATGATTATGAAGAAGTCGAAGCAGATAAAGCTTTGGCATTACTAGAGCATTTGCGTGCGCACTTACCACATGCAGGAACTGAAATTTCTGGATTTTTCGTCAAAAAAGCAGACGATTTTACATATCATGATCCCGTTGATCAGAGCGTTAGCACGCGGCAAGGTATACGTATTTTTTTCGAGAATGGAGCACGGTTGGTGGTTCGTTTGTCGGGAACAGGGACGCTAGGTGCTACTTTACGACTTTATTTTGAACAGTATGAAAGTGATCCGCGCAAACACAATTTTAATCCGCAAGAAGTTCTCCAACCTTTGCAACAGGTAGCACTAAAACTGTTAAACATACAACAAGCATTGGGGCGAGATCGTCCTGATATTATCACCTAAGATCATTGGAATGTTTTTTTGTAAAAGTATGATGATTGATCACATGGATGTGATTTTAGGGGTGTGATTTTATGTGCATAAGGGAGAGCTTAACTCTATTTTTAGGCGAGACTTGTTTTTCCTCTCTTACATATCAATCGGATTCCTAAAACTGAGGGATTCTTAAAACTAAATGCTGTAGGAAATTATAATCGAGCATAATCGGATCATTTATGTCCAATGGGTTTGCTCAATGGCTTGATAGCAATTTTTGTTTAATAGGGAAATGTTTCTCATACAAAACAAAATACGATCATTGTTGCACATTTCATATGTTTGTTTTAAAGAATCTTCTCTCTCAAGACACTAAAAACGCATCTTATGCGTGTTGCTTTGAAAGGGATAACCGGCCATCCATCCATTGAGCAGCACCATTTTTACGCTTATGAGAGAGTAAGACGGCACCATTATTCACTTTGCCCGCTTTCAATGTTGGCTCTTATATTTGAGAGTATTTAGTATTTTGGATAATCGTTTTACACGGATTTTCCTGCTTGTAACATGCAAACAAAAGGCTTTGGTTGTTTCAATGTAAAAGGGGTTGAGAGAATCTCAGCTTATTTATCGGCTCTCATTCAATATACAAAACCATTAACTATGATCATAAATCAGTCTGTTCTCTAACATTATGACTGTTATCTTTACTTAAATAAAAGGTTAAGTTGGGGACATCATTTTCTTGTTTCTCAATGCTGCAATAGTTTTTAGCTCTCTGAGAACGTTTTATTCAGAGATGTTCCTTTTCTAATTGTTTTGTTATCCATTCGTTAATTGCATTGGTGATGTATAAGAAAATGATTTTGATTAATTTATTAGAGAGAATGCAGTGAGTAAATTTTATGATATGCGGGGGCTTATTTGAGTTGTATAATGATCAATCATTTTTATAAACTTGTGTATAGTATGTGATGATAGCATTCATGAATACAGTTGGCAGATGAGGATTGAAACAAAGGGAAACATTTTTCTAAAATAATGGACAATAAGCACTTCTTGCTTTATGACCAGTCATAATGAATGTTTTTTCTAAAAAAGGGGAATTTATGACCCAATATCCCAAATGTCCTCGTTGTGATTGTCTTTATACTTATGAAGATGGTGAAAATTTTGTGTGTCCTGAATGCGCACATGAATGGCCACAAAAAAACGATGATACGGTTCTTGCCAATACTGTTTATGATGCCAATGGTCAGATTTTAACAAACGGAGATACCGTTATGGTGATAAAAGATCTGAAAGTAAAAGGCGCTTCATCTGTTTTAAAAGGGGGGACGAAGGTAAAGAATATTCGCTTGGTGGATGGGGATCATAATATCGATTGCAAAATTCCTGGGATCGGTCAGATGAGTTTAAAGTCGGAGTTTGTGAAAAAAGTTTAGGCATTTATCTTCTTGCAATTGTTTTTGCATTTCGTTGGTTTTCTATTTTTACATTCTTCTCTAATTGGGCATATTTTTCTCCAATGGGCTTCTTTTCTTGTTTCATAGATTACACCAATCAGATAGGAGCAATATGTTTTCCTTTATTGCAAAGCCATGTATCGCAGAGAAATAGCGACTCTTTCTTTTCTTTTAATATGGGGTTATGAGGGGACTGGATGTTGACTCATAAGCAACAATAAAAGTGTGCGTTTTATGAGAAAAACAACGCCGTAAAGTAGACAAACTTATTCCTGCTGAATTGAAAAAATATTCTCATTTTTTTTATCAGATAATTTCTCAAACAACCATAATAGATCTGGCTTCAATGTATTTATTTTTATGGGTAGTTACACCTTTTGCGTCATATTTATGGAAATGAGATTGAAAATGATAGAGGAAATTCTTGATTTTAAGAATGGAAAAAGGATGCTATGATCTTGATAAGGTCTTATTGCCATGCATTTTCCAGCTCTTAGTACTGCAACAGTCTCTTATAAAAGTGTACATAAGAGCTATTAAAAATAGTTTTTGTTATTATCCAGTTTGTGCTGTGTAAGCGGACGATTTTGATTGATGCAATAAAAACATAATTGAAATAAGAAGAATGTCAGAATTCTCATTGCAAGTTGCAAAATGTGATCTTTGTCGAGTGTCTGAAACAACATATTGATTTATAATAATAAATTAGCGTTATTCATATTGAATTAGAACCCCGAATAACGTGGGATTCTCTCATTTCAAATCTGTTCCATGTTGAATCAATTAAAATCACTTGCTTGCACACCACACGCGGGGCTGGCGTGTGGGTAAAAATGAGGAAAGAAAGGATTAAAAATGACTCTTATGAATCGTCTTAATGAAAGAGCTGTCGCATCATTAGGGGCTGGCAGATATGATGATGGTGCCGGCTTGCTACAAGAAGTATTTTGCGTGATTTGTCGTTGGAAGCACTGAGAAAGATAGAGCAAATGAGCACTCTATCTTACAATGTTTTCTTTTTTGGGTTTTCTTTTTTTTAACGAGGTCGTGTTTTCCTCGTTAAAATTGCATGACAAGATTATAAAACAAAATAAATTTAAAGTGCACACCCATGCATTGTACTTCTGTGTACGGATTGGTTTGTTGAAATAACTTATGCTTCTTAAAGGGGGCTTTGAAATCTTTTTAAGGCATATGTGGAGGTGAAAGGTGAGTGAAGGTATCATTATTGGGCAGATTTTTTTAACAGTACTCTATTTTTATGACTGCATGGCTTACTTCGAAAATTTCAGGAATAAAATGACGTAAGATTTTTGCACTCCATGTTTGAGCGCTGTTGAAGAGGGGCAATCGGTGTGGTTATTTTATCTATTGAGGTCAATATTTATTGTGGCATGGCTTCAACGCCTAAAACTTCAGGGATAAAATGACGTAAAAGGTTTTCAATACCATGTTTGAGAGTTGCCGTTGAAGAGGGACATCCAGCGCAGGAGCCCCGCATATTGAGATAAACAATACCATTTTCAAATCCGAGAAAAGTAATGTCTCCACCATCATTGGCAACTGCGGGGCGGATACGCGTTTCAAGGAGCTCTTTAATGGTTAAAACAATATCAGCATCTTTTTCGTCATAAAATTCTTCGTTAAGGGCACGGGTTTGTGCTTGTGTTGTGGCGTTGGTGGTGATCACTGGCTCATTGGATAGAAAATGTTCCATAATTGTGCCTAAAATGACGGGCTTAAGATGTTGCCATTCCCCTTCTTTTTTGCTTACGGTGATAAAATCATAACCTAAAAAGACACCATTGATATTGGGAATATTAAACAGTTTAGCCGCTAAAGGTGAGTTTTTAGCTGCTTCTTCACGGTCACGAAATTCTAATACGCCCTCAGAAAGAACCACGCGTCCTGGCAGGAATTTAAGTGTTGCAGGGTTTGGGGTGGTTTCAGTTTGAATAAACATAGATTCTCCTTTTATAATGAAGGCTTGGGAAGATCTTACATTGTAGAATATTATATTTTTTAGGCAATAGATCTAATATCTTCATCGGCAAGATTGCTAGGAATAACAATGACAGGGATTGAAAAAGCTGTTCCTTTATTCCCGATTAATTGAACAAGGGGTCCTGGTCCTTCTGTATGTCCACTGGCTGCTAAAACAATCAGTGCAATCCTTTTATCTTCGTCGATCAGTTTAGAAATCTCATCAATTTTTTTTCCTTCACGCACTACTATTTCTGTTTCAAGCGCATGGGTGGTGCGGACTTCACTGGCAATGTCTCCTAATATTTTATGAGCACTTTGCTTTGATTCTGTACGCATAACGTTGTTTACACCCAGAAAATGTTGAAATTCTACACTATCAACGACACAAAGTAATACCAATGTTCTACTGGTATTTTGGGCATGCTGTGCGGCAAACGCAACGGCACGCCGACACTCTGGTGTTTCATCGATAATAACTAAGTTTTTTTTCTTTGGTTCTTTTTTCGGATTTTGGGGTTTGGAAATCATGCACTTTCTCTATTTTGTACAAACGATTTTTTTGCTCTCTACAGTTTTTAGTTTTATTATTTTTATGTATCGTGCAAAAATCCAATAATTTCACGAATTTTTTTCATATTTTCTTCTGCGAGCATACTAGCACGTTTAGCGCCATCATGCAAAACAGAGTCGATATAACCGCTTTCTTGATGAAGGCGACGTAATTCTTCTGTTATAGGGGCAAGCTTATGGACAACAAGGTCGGCTAGAGCTGTTTTAAAATGCGAAAATTGTTGACCAGAAAATTCTAAAAGAATCTTTTCTTTGCTAACTTTGGCAAAGGCGGCATAAATACCAAGCAGGTTATCTACTTCTGGTCGTTCTTTTAAAGCGGCAAGGGTATCGGGAAGTGGAGCCGAATCCGTTTTGGCTTTGCGTATTTTTTTTGCGATAAGATCAGCGTCATCGGTCAAATTAATGCGTGAAAAATCTGAAGGATCTGATTTTGACATTTTTTTCGTCCCATCGCGCAAAGACATAACGCGTGTGGCTGTTGTTCCAATCAGTGCTTCTGGAAGAGGAAAAAAGCCTTGTCTTTTTTCTTCATCTGTTTGCATAGAGATACCAAAATTTAATTCGGCAATACGCTGTGCATAGTCGTTGTTAAATTTTTGTGCAATATCGCGTGTGAGTTCAACATGCTGTTTTTGATCTTCGCCTACTGGAACATGCGTTGCACGATAGACTAAAATATCAGCAGCCATCAAAGTGGGATAGGCAAAAAGCCCGATGGATGCTTTTTCGCGATCTTTTCCCGCTTTATCTTTAAATTGTGTCATGCGTTGAAGCCAGCCGATACGGGCAACACAATTAAAAATCCAGGCGAGTTCAGCATGTTGAAAAACACGTGATTGGTTAAAAATAATGTGTTTTTGAGGATCAATACCGGCGGCTAAAAAAGCTGCTGTCACTGTTCTGGTGGATTCGCGTAAAGTAAAGGGATCTGGGTTGACTGTGAGCGCATGCATATCCACAACACAATAGAGGCAGTGATGAGAGTTTTGCAGTTCAACCCAACGCTGAATGGCTCCAAGATAATTGCCAAGATGTAAATGACCACTCGGTTGTACGCCGGAAAAGACAAGTGGTGTGAAGGTATCCATAGGAGTGCTCTTTCTTCAATTAAGGTTATTCATTTTATTGTTTTTGACAAAGTATAGATATTATGAGCGTTTTTTCAAATTTTTAAGCGTGTGAAAAAAGGAACGGATGTTGAATAAAAAATAGGCACTAAAATAGATCAAAAATATGCCAATCATGATCCCAGCTAAGGTGATCGCGCGCAAGAAAAATGATGCTTGTGAGGATAAAGGAAAAGACAAAAAACCAAACACATTCAATCCGTAATAGAGGGCTAGTGCACTCAAAAGAGTTGCCATCATGAGACATAATATTCGTTTTATCAGTTGGAAGTCGTATTTCCAATAACCGCGTTTGATAAGGACACTCCACAGCAAAAGGGTGTTGGCCCATCCAGAGGTAATTTCAGCAATAACAATGCCTCGTGCAGATAGAATAGGAAATAATATTAAGGCGAGACTGATATTGATGAAAACGCAAATACCTGTAAAAATCATCGGTGTTTTGGTATCTTCATGGGCAAAAAAATTAGGAATAAAAACCTTAATAAGAACAAAAGCTGGAAGTCCTAGTCCATAAAGCTCCAATAATTGTGCAACATGGTGTGTTGATTGACTGGTAAATTGTCCTCGTTCAAAGAGCAAACTGACAATGGGAGTGGAGAGCAGCAAAAAAGCGATGGATGCTGGAAGTGTTAACAACAATGTTAATTCAATAGAGCGATTTTGTAAATGGTGGGTTTCTTTATGCTTTTTGCTCCGCAAAGCGCGTGTTAACTCTGGTAAAAGAACGGTTGCAACAGCAATGGCGATTACACCTAAAGGCAATTGATAAAGACGATCAGCATACATCAAAGAAGAGACAGCACCCGATTGACTAGAAGCAATGTTGGTATTAATAAGCAAATTAATTTGCGTGATGCCACCTGTGATGGCTGCTGGGAATGCTAAAGTTAATAGCTTACGAACATTAGGACTTAAATGGGGCTGGCGGAAGGAAATTTTCATTCCACTTTGACGCAAAGCAAGGGCAATTAAGGTGAGCTGAAGAAGCCCTGCTGCCAATACACCCCAAGAGAGATTTAAGCCAATATGCCAAGCGTCAAGTTTATAGATCCAAGCATAGGCAAGCACACCAATCAAAATAATGTTTAAAAAGAGTGGGGTAATGGCGGCAATAAAATAGCGTCGCAGAGCATTAAGCATGCCCCCCATCATGGCAGCAAGCGACATGCAGGTTAAATAGGGAAACATGATTGCAGTAAAGTGAATTGTAGCGTTAAATTTTGTTGCATCTTCGGTAAAACCTGGGGCAATAATGGTTCGTACCAAAAAAGGCATACTCAGTTCCATCGCAATCGTTAACAGTAAGAGCAGCGAAAAGAGAACGCCAAAGACTTCTTCTGCAAATTTGCATGCCGTTTCGTGACCTTCTTCAGTGATTTTTTTTGCAAAAAGAGGAATGAAAGCAGCGTTAAAGGCACCTTCAGCAAAAAAACGACGAAATGTGTTGGGAAAACGAAAAGCAGCGTTAAAGGCATCAGAAACAGGACCTGTCCCTAGGGCTGCGGCCATAAGCATTTCGCGTACGAAGCCAAAAATACGGCTCATGAGGGTTCCGGAAGCAACTGTTGCAATTTTTTTAATCAATGTCATAAAGATATATCAGCTTTGTTGTAAAAGAGAAGCGATGACAGGAGAAATAAAGCGTTTTAAATCGTAAAAATCTGATCTCTATCTTAATCAAGGATACTTTTTGAAAGCGTTTTACGACGGTGTTTATCTTTCTGTCAACAATGGTGCTTGAAGACTTTTTTATGCTCCTTGTTTACTGTTGCATTAAAGTTTTTATTGTTGCCATAAAATAATTAAAATTTCTTTTTCAAACTGAAATATGCGAGTGATATCATAACAGTTTGAAGGGATATGTAGGGATATATAATGATAATTTCTCTTTATGGTGTGATGTCGTGAATAGTGCAACCCAATACCGTTTTGTTTTACGTGAGGGGTGTGACCCTATTAAAAGAACGCAAATAAAATAAAAGCGTGGAGCAATGGGCAATTTCCATTATTTATTCATGATTTAAAAAAACAGCGCTTTAGATGTTTTTAAAAGTCGTAAGGCTGAGCTAAAAGGTGATGGTAAAGCTGGTGATTGGTTTTCACTTTTACGGCTTTATGTTCTCCCAAAATTTGTCTGCACTCCCGTTTTAGAGATTACATAAACAAGAGGATAGGAAGATATGATCTTTCAACAGCATTTTTGCTGTTCAGGTTTCTTTTCACAGTTGATGAGGATAAAATCTGAGGAAATAAGATAAAATTACTCTCTCATGGTTTCCATTCTCGTTGAGGTGCAATTGATTTGCCGATGAAGGCAGAGGGGGATAAAGGCTATCATTTTTACCAGAGGGGGCAAAAAAGTTAAAGTTTATAAACCTTTTAGATATTCATTGCCATTACTTTTGTGTGCTCCGTTTTGTGAGGTTGAATATTTTCTTGTCTTTTGGGACTCTGATTGACGATTTCTGTCATTTTTTGCACTTTAATTGCTTCTTTATCAAGGGTGTTGGAACATTTTTTTTCATTATTTTTCTTTATAGATTGATGCTGGATAGATTGATACTGGTTTGGTGCTAAGCGCTCATCGAATTTATGGTTATAAAAATACATGGGTTGTATATGCGGTTCTATCTCTTTTATCTGCTTGACTATTTCCATAATCTCTTTTGCTTTGATGGTTGATGTGCCAAGACTCTCCGCAAGTCTTTCAGGATTATTTTCTTTTATAACTTCATGCTCGTTTGAAGATAAGCGCTCATTGATTTTTTTGATATAAGTCCTTATCTCCCCCCTTAATTCAGGAGAGTTTGATAACATTTCTTGCTGTTGTGCTTTTGACAAGGAAAGGAGATTTTTCATCCAAGCCTTAGGCATTTCTACCGACTGTTCACACCGCCTTTGTTTTACATGATGGGTATGGAGAATGTCTCTTTCTGTTTGTTTAGAAATATTGATATAACGATCAATGGCTCTACAGAGGGGCAAAATATTTTCTTCTGCATGGGCGCGCGCGTTGTTTTTTATGCCAAATACATTGCTACCAGAAAGCTTAGAAATCGATTGGGGAGAGGTGGTAATTTGATAGGTGAGTTGTTCTCCTTCAGTATGATTTTCATGGATCATCTCAATTTTTTCCCGCAAAATATGACGATTGCCATAAATGATTTGGCACAAAGTTTCTATTTCTTTTCTTCTTGCTTGAATGGATGCGTTGTTTTTTATCCTTGTGGCAATTTCATTGTTGGTAAGGGGGACTATTGTTTGTGCGGGGATAAGCACTTCTTGCTGGTTTTGAATTTTTGGTGCTGTAAAGGAGAGGGCGTCACCGATTTTTAATGTCTGTATTTGCTCTGGGGTGAGATCTTTTTTATTTCCCAAGATGAAAATTCCGTTAGCATCAAGCATAAAGCCATTGGGTCCACTGCCTCTGTAAAAGCCTTTATAGGTATGACCTTCTTTTGCTGTGATAATAAGATGATGATGAATACTCTCAAGCCCGATATGTTTCATACTGTCCATGAATTCTTTTAAAATAAGTATTTTTTCTGGATTTGAGATATCTTCAAGCAGATGCTTCATCTCTTCTTTATCGTTATGTTTTAGCGATGCAATGCTGGCAAGATTCATACGTTTTTCTGTTACAAGAGAAAAGTCGAGTGTGTGGCCAGCAACTTGCCCAAGTTTTTCAAAAAACGTCCGTTGCGTGCGTCCATTGCCTTCTCTGAAAGGATGTGTATAGTTGAGCTGTATCAACATTTCAGTGACATATTCAACAAATGTTTCGCGGGTTAAGCCTTTTAAACTATTCGTTTCAGCAAGTATTTTATCTAAATTTTCTAGTCTCTCTTGTATCTGTTTTGCTGAGGCAAAAGAAATCCCAGCTTTTTTCATCATTGGCATATAAGCAACGGTACCATCTTCAAATGTAAATGGTTTTTCGCGTGTTTGACCGGCCCATTCAAAAGTATTTTTAAATAGGGTGTGATGAATATATTGGAGATATGTGGAAGTTAGTTTTTGCGGTGGCGCTTCTTGGCGTAGATGAATGATTGCTTTTGTTGTATCATGGGCACATTGCACTTTTAATTTTTTATAGTCTTTTATTCCATATTTATTTTTTAAGGTGATACTATTAGGGCAAAAGAAATTACGGTACATTGTCTTATTTTCTTCGGTTTCAGGCGGTGATGATAATTTCTCCTGTAAGGTGAGAGGGACGGTGTCCGTTTTTTTTGTACCAGTGTCCCAGTATACCATTGCTTTTTTTTGGGGCTGTTTCATTCTTTCTTGATGATCAGAGCGTTTTTCCTTTGTCATTTGGACAGATATTGGATTATTTGTCGCTGTATTGCTGGTCTGTAAAATGTTTTTTTGGAAATCTTTTTGCATTTGCCTCATAGAGGAAGCCGATTGAGCAATTGGTTTGGTCATTTGTTCTTGTTCTTGCAAACTTTTGGGCATAGCTTCAACGCTGTCATGTAAAACATGAGAGGCAATCCATGGTGAAAAATAGGATTTTCCCTTTTTCTTTGTTTGAATGGATGCGTTGTCTTTGCTCTTTTCAGTTATTTCATCGTTTTTAAGAGTGGCTCTTTTTTCTTCTTTTTCTTCTGGAAGCAATGTTTTTTGCTGGGTTTTTTCTGGGTTTTGAATTTTTGGTGCTGTAAAGGAGAGGGCGTCACCGATTTTTAATGTCTGTATTTGCTCTGGGGTGAGATCTTTTTTATTTCCCAAGATGAAAATGCCGTTGGCATCAAGCATGAAGCCATTGGGTCCACTGCCTCTATAGGTACCATGATAGGTTTCTCCTTCTTTTGCAACGACAGCGAGATAATAATTTTTTTCATCCAATCCAAGCTCTCTCATAGAGTTGGTGAATTCTCGTAAGAGGAGCAATTTTTCTGGATTTGAGATATCCTCAAGCAGATGCTTCATAGGCTCTGGGTTACCATGTTCCATGGCAGCGGCGCGGACAAAGTCTTTACGTTTTTTGCTCACAAGAGAAAAGTCTAGCTCATGTCCTGCTGCTTGAGAGAGTTTTTCAACAAACAGTCTCTTTGTGCGCCTATTGCCCTCTCTGAAAGGATGCAAGTGGTGCAAATCTATCATTATACCAGCTGCTTGTTCAACGAATTCTTCGCGCGTTAGGCCTTGTAAATTATTCTTTTCAGCAAGCGTTTTATCTAACTTTTCTAGTCCCTCCTGTATTTTTCTGCCAATCGCAAAAGGTTTTGTAAATTCTTTTCTTTTCAAAATGGGCATAGAAGCAACAGAGCCATCTTCAAATGTAAAAGGCTCTAGGCGTGTTTGTCCGGCCCATTCAAATGTACGGGAAAAGAGGCGTTGATGAAGGTATTTTAGATAAGAGGCATTAAACTGCTCTGGTAGAGGTTCTTGGTGCAGTTTTATCATTTCTTTTTTTACATCATTAGAACAGCATTCTTTTAATATTTCTTTATCTTTGATGCGGTATTTATTTTTAAGCACTTTGCTATTGGGGTAGAAAAAATTTTGCGCTTCTTCATTGATTTGCTTTGAAATGGCTGCATTAATTACAGAGTGTTGTTCTTGCAATTCTTCCTGTGTAAAGGAGGCACAATGTTCTGTGTTTTCTTTCATGCATATTTCCTTTCAAATGGTAACATTATTTTTTGAAATCTTCTTTGTTTACATTTTTTGCCTTATGTTATTTTCATAGCGTTTTCTTCAAAGAAGAATGCCTATTTGAATGATTGAAAAAATTGACCTTATTCGCATGGAACAAAGTTAAAGTTTATAATTTTGAAGTATTATCGTGAAATTTTATCAATGAATTCTGTAAAATAATGGGGTGTCTTATTCAAAGTTTTCTGTATTTCACACACCGTCTTTGATGCAATCTTGGCAAGATAATTGCACCAAAGTTTTGGATAAAAAGCCAACAATTAGGAGATTTATCACGATAAAGCCATTGCTTTTGATGTTTCGGCTCTGCGCGTTCGAACCTGCTGTTGGTCTTCTTGTCTAGAAGTTGCTGCAACTTCTAGATGCCGCTTTGCTGTTGAGCGTTCAGGCAGCTTCAGGGGCTGCGATAAGCTTTGCTGCTTTTGTAATTTTTTATCGAAATCGGTAGGCGGTTGATAACGTTTTTGTTGTTCTGCCTGATGGTTTTGCACAATGGTTTCTTTTAACTGTTTTACAGTTTCAGCATACTCCTTAATGACGGTACAAAGAGTAGGAAGATGTTCTTCAGCGGCTTTGCGTGCTCCATTTTTTATGCCAAGGACTTGCTTACCAGCAAGTGGAGCAACAGATGCAGAATCCTTTTCAATTTGAAATACAAGCTCTTCTCCCATCTCCGGAATTTTTTGCATATCTTCTATTCTATATTGCAAAATAAATGGATCCTTATAAACAATTTGGCACCAATATTGGATCTCTCTTTGACCATATTGAACCGATGGATCTTTTTGAACTCTGCGGGCAATTTCCTCATTTGAGAGAGGCTTTATTTTCTTTTCTGAATTGAGCGGATTTTGTAAATGTTGATTTGTTAGCTCTTCCTCTTGTGTTTGTCGCTGATGTTGTTGTTCCGTGTGAGAACCTTGTAAAATATTTTCACTTTTTGTATATTTTGAAGTATACACATAACCGTTAATGGCAGCACATAGGGTGGGAAGAGTTTCTTCAGCTTTTCTGCGCGCATGGTTTTTTATGCCAAGAACTTTTCTACCAGCAAGCTTAGAAATAGACTTAGGCCGTTCTGTAACATCCCATAAGAGCTGTTCTCCCATATCGGGGTTTTCTTTGATTGCTTCTATTCTTTCATTTAAAATAAGTCGGTCGCCATAAACCTTTTCGCTCAAAAATCGTATTTCTTCTTGATATGCTACGAGCAATAGCTCTCTTTCCATTGTATTAATAGATGGTTTTTGTTCGTGAGACGGTTTTGGTTGTTCAATTGCTGTGTGTGGAGAGGAAGTTTTTGGGACGACAGTATCGCTTTGTTTTCTGTTTTCCATACGGTGCGGTTTTCTTGAAGGCGGTACGGCATATGTTCCACTGTCTTGTGATGATGAACTGCTTTGCTGCCTGACTTTCATATGTGATAGTGTTTTGGGTCTAACACTTGGTTCGTGTGTTTCAGGATTTTGGATTTTTGTGCCATTTTGTACTCTTTCTCTCATGCGTGGGGGAAGGGGCGGAGCCACTTTTGTCTGTAGAGAAGGGGATTCTTGAGCAGTTGGTTTGTTTTGTTCTCTATCTTTTGCACGCGGTGGTCTTTGTGGGGCCATTTTTATGCGCGTGGAGGGGGACTCTTGAACTGTTGGTCTATGTTGTTGCCTCTCTTTTGCACGTGGAGGTCTTTGTGGAGCTGTTTTTGTGTGCGGAGAGGAGTTTTCTTGGATTTTTGAGTTGGAGATTGTTGTGCCGGTTTGTGTTTTTTCTCTCATGCGTGGAGGAGGGGGTGGAGCCACTTTTGTCTGTAGGAAGGGGGACTCTTGAACTGTCGGTTTATGTTGTTGTCTCTCTTTTACACGCGGAGGTTTTGGCGGAACTGCTTTTTTTTGTGGGGGAGGTGTCTCTTGGTTTTTGGCGTTAGGAAGCATTGTGCTGGTTTGAGTGTTTGCTCTCATGCGGGGGGGTGGCGGTGGCGCAACCTTTGGGTGGGGGGATAAATTTTCTGGGCGTTTTTCTACAGTTGCTTTTGGCAAACTTTGAGAAACTTGGGAAGGAGGGGTTCTGGTGGGGGATTGTTCAGCCTGTTGTTGAAATTTTTCCATCATTTCGGTGATAAAAGGGGAGGGATTTCTTTTTTTCATGCATGTTCCTTTCAAACTCTTCCAATATTGTTTTTAAATACTATTTAAAAACGTACGTTGGTTTTTATTCTGTTTTATGCTTTTTCATTTGCTTTTATGAGAGAGGATATGAAACTGAATGGTTTCGCACGATTTGACTCTCTTGGCTCAGATCATAATCATTCTCTAAAGATTGTTTTCTCAGTGTTTGGGTTAAGGGACGGAAAAATAAATTTTGTTTCAATTTTCTCTCTTTCTTGGCGCAAACACCTCTTTCCTGTGTTACGCCAAGACGTTAGATTCAACGTGAAAACTTATGTCTGTTTAACTGGCAAAAGCCATCGCTTTTGGGGCGGCAGTTTTGCGAGGACGAATATCTGTTTCTCTTTGTTGAGTAGAGATTGTTGCTCCTTCATGCGTTACTGTTGAAGGCTCAGGGCGTTGAGCAGACTGTGAGACGCTTTGTTGTTGATGCAAGTTTTGCGCTCTGTCAGAAGATGCTTCATTGTGTTCTTGTTTTGCCTGCTGAGTTTTTGAAAGGCTCTCTCTTACTTGTGTTACAGCTGTTGCATAATTGTCAGCGGCGTCAATGAGGTGAGAAAGACCCGCTTCAGCATGTCTGCGTGCTTTATTTTTAAAGCCACAAAAGTTACGACCAGTGTATTTGTTAAAAGACTGAGGATTTCCGGCAAGTTGCTGTGCCAGCTGTTCTATTGTTTCAGGGTTTTGGAAAAGCTCTTCTGTTTGTGATTGCAAAATGTTTGCGTTACCAAAAACAACAGTGCACCAATATTTGATTTGGGCATGGTGTCTTCTGACTTTTGAATGTTGGTGAATTTTGGTAGAAATTTCTGTCTCTGAAAGCGTTTCTTTTTCGCGTTGATCTGGTTTTTGCAGAAGTTTAGCGACGGCTTCCTTCCCCATGAAGCGTTCATAGTTTTTGAGTTCTTGCTCTGGAGATTGTAAGAGGCTCTCTCTTGCCTGTTTTACAGCTTCTGTATAACAATCAACGGTGACACATAGGGCGGAATAACTCTCTTCCGCGTGTCTACGTACTCGACTTTTGAAGCCCAGCGCGCTGGTGCCGGAAAGTTTAGCAAAACTTTCAGGATATGCTGCCATGCGCCATGAGAGCTCCTCTCCTGCAGCGGGACTTCTTTGAATTTCCTGCATTTTTTCTTGCAAAATGTTTGGGTTACCATAGGCACTTGCGGATAAATGTTGGATTTCTTCTTGATAGGTTCGAACCAATGAATGGTGTGGAAGCAATAGAATGATCTCTTCCTCTGAGAGAACTCTTGTTGCCCTTTGTAATGCTGCTTGTGAAGGAATTGTTGCGTGTGTCGTTTCAGCTTCTTGCAGTCTTTTGGTAGAGCCGCCTCTTGTTAACGAAGCTGTTCGATTTGTTGATGCATATACAGTTTCTTCGCTTAAAAGAGATTGTCTTTCCTCATCTTCTTCCGGTATGGATGACAGTCTTTTGCTTTTTGAAGGCGTTTCTTTAGGAAGGGGGGCTGCAGCGCCTGAGACCTCTGCCGCCGCTTGTTCATAGAGCTTTATAAGTTCTTGTATTGAAGAGGATGGAAAAGGATGAGGGTGTTTTTTTTTCATGCATGTTTCCTTTCAAAAATTGTTTTAGAAAACCTCTTTGGTGCATTCTTGCCTTTTATGCTTGGATCGCTTTGAGACAAAAGAAATATCGAGCTGAATGAGCTTCCAAAGATCTGCGCTATTTGCAATCAGCTTAATGGACATTTGTGTCTTTTATACATTTTTTTTGTGAAATATTATCAATAAGTTATCAATATTTATCGTGAATTACAGGCGTCATTTTTAGGACTATTTTTTGTAACATTCTAAAACAATTCTTGGCGTAATCGCGATGAAACGATTTGCGCCAAGAAGCTCACTGAAAAAAAGATTAAATGAAAAACAAAAACTATCTGTTTTTATGTTTACGCCCCTTTACATGGCATAAGCCATTCCTTTTTCTCCGTGTCTTTGTCGTTGTGGACTGTGTTCTGGACTATTTTGTTCTTGTCCTCTTTCGTGATGACGATGATGATGATGGTGATGATGGCGTCTTTGTTCCGCTAGAGGGGTTTGCAATAGCTGTTCTTTTGCGTTTTCTACAGCTTTCGTATAACCATCAACGGCATCAACGAGCAATCTAAAACCATCTTCAGCTGCTCTTCGTGCTTGGCTTTTTATGCCAAGTGTTTGGTGGCCCGCAAGCTTATGTATAGACTCAGGATTTTCAGCAAGTTGATTTGAAAGGTCTTTTCCTTTACGGGGATCTGTAAGTATGTCTTGCAAGTGTTTCTGAAAAATATTGTCCTTTCCATAGACAGTTGCACCCCAATGTATGACCTCTTCTCCATATGCTTTAACATGTGGATCTTTTAAAAGTATGACAGTTATTTGCTCCGTTGTGAGGGAAGATGGAGATCTTCCTCTTTGGTGCGGAGCAACCGTTGTATAGTCGGTTTCAGAACTTTCTCTTCCCCGATCAGGATGTCTCCCTCTTGAAAGAGGAGAAACGCTGCTCACTGATGCGTATAGAACTTCCTTTTCACGTTTTGGGGGAGCAACCGTTGCATAGTCGGTTTCAGGACTTTCTCTTCCCCGATCAGGATGTCTCCCTTTGGAAGGAGAAATACTGCTAACGGATGCGTATAGAACGTCTTCTTCTGGGGTTGGTCCGCGCTGGTTTCCTCTGTTTGGTTTATTAACTGTTGCATAGAGGGCTTCTGGATTTGCAGAAGGATGTGAATGATGTTTTTTCATACATATTTCCTTTCAATATTTTTAGAAAACCTCTTTGGTGCATTCCCCACTTTTAGTTTTGATAACTTTTATATAAGGAAGATATCCAACCGAATGACCTCCAAAGATTTCGCGCTATTCGGGAATAGTGTAACGGACCTTTGTGTCTTTTATACAGTTTTTTTATGAAATTTTATCAATAAGTTATGATAAATTATAGGATTCTTTTTTAGAACTATTTTTTGTAATATTTTAAAACAACTCTTGGCGCAATCCCGATGAAACGATTTGCGCCAAGAAACTCACTGAAAAAAATTACATGAAAAACAAAAACTATCTGTTTTTACGTTTATGTCCACTTACATGGCAAAAGCCATTCCTTTTTCTCCATGTCTTTGTTGTTGTGGGCTGTGCTCTGGACTATTGTGTTCTCGTCCTCTTGCGTGATGATGGTGGTGATGTCTGTGTTCTGGGTCTCTTTCTGGATTTTCGTGTCTTTGACCTCTTTCTCTTTCATGCTCCCGTGTAAACTGTTTATGGAGCTTTTGTGTCTTATGTATATGTCTCTCAAGAGCTGAGCAAAGGGGAGAAAAACTCTCTTCAGCTTCTCTGCGGCTTGGAGACTTTACACCAAGTATTTTGTGACCTGCAAGTTTAGCTACACTCTCAGGATTTTCTGCAAGGCTCCATAAGATTTGCTCTGCATTTTGAGGGTCGTCAAGAATCTTAGCCAGTTGTTGATTCAAAGCATGTTCGTTACCATAAACAACTCTGCACCATTCTTGAGTTTCTCTTACACCATATTGAAAGTCTACGTTTTTTAAAAGCTTTGTTGTAACTACATCTTTTGGGGTTCTTGGAGGGGAGATTCTACTTCCGCCAACGCCTTGATAGATGGGATTTTCTAGTTGTTGGGATTCTTGCCCGCCGTCAGCTCCCATGCCAACCGTTGTATAGACAGATTCGAGAGGTCTTTGGGGAGAGTGCTCACCACGTTCACTAAAGTCAAGCTCTGCATAGAGATGTTCTGGTTCATGGGGATGTCGTCCACCCTGCGCACCTCCACCAACTGTGTCGTAGGGTGTTTGCCAACCTTGCGCCGCCAGATCCGTTATTGAATAGGGGGTTACGAGTTTGTCGGTGCGTCGCCCATCACTTGGTCTTTCACCAAGTCTGTCATAGGGATTTCCTAGTGGCTTTTGGGGAGCATAGGCCGTTTCTGATGGTTGTTGAAGTGTATATTGAGGTGAGGTGCGCTGTTCTTTGGGTGGCTTATTAACCCTTGCGTAGAGGTCTTCTACATTAGAAGCTCCTAGATTTTGTTGTTCAAGTGGCTTTTGGGGAGCATAGATCGTTTCTGGTGGTTGTTGAAGTGTATATTGTTGTGAGTTGCGCTGTTCTTTGGGTGGTTTGTTAACCTTTGCGTAGAGGTCTTCTACATTAGAAGCTCCTAGATTTTGTTGTTCAAGTGGCTTTTGGGGAGCATAGATCGTTTCTGGTGGTTGTTGAAGTGTATATTGTTGTGAGTTGCGCTGTTCTTTGGGTGGTTTGTTAACCTTTGCGTAGAGGTCTTCTACATTAAAAGCTCCTAGATTTTGTTGTTCAAGTGGCTTTTGGGGAGCATAGATCGTTTCTGGTGGTTGTTGAAGTGTATATTGTTGTGAGTTGCGCTGTTCTTTGGGTGGTTTGTTAACCTTTGCGTAGAGGTCTCCTATATTAGAAGCTCCTAGATTTTGTTGTTCAAATTGTCGTCTTAGTTCCTCTACATTGGTAGAAGGAGTTGGGTGACTTTTTTTCATGGCTGTTTCCTTTCAATATTTTTAGAAAACCTCTTTGGCGCATTCCCCACTTTTTTGATATTTTTTAGGACAAAAGAAGAATATCAAACTGAATGGTCTCCAAAGACTTCGCGCTATTCATATTGATATGTAGTGGACATTTATGTCTTTTATACAGTTTTTTTATGAAATATTATCAATAAGTTATAGTAGATTACAGGATTCATTTTTAGGACTATCTTTTGTAACATTTTAAAACAATTGGTGGGCGTAATGGAGATAAAATGATTGGTATAAAGAGTTTTGTTGGAAGGCAAAAGTTCACGCGTTTTTAGCCGGTAAGAGCCAGCGATGAGGAACGACTAACTTTCAAGCTGCGAGCTTGGCATTGTGCTTCTTGGGTGTTCTTTACAGTATTCGCAATTTCTTTTGCTTTGCTTTCCGATGTCCCAAGGAGGCAAGCTAGTCTGGTATAATCTTTTTCTTGTATGGCTTTACGATCTTCTGAGGATAGACGATTGTGTAGTTGTCGTGAAAAGGTATGGAGTTCTTGTCGCAGTGAACGAGAATGGAATAAAGCTTCCCTTTGTTGTTCTTCTGGTAAGGCAAAAAGGTTTTGTAAATTTTTTCCAGGTTTTTCGACAGTGTGGTTCAGGCGATTTTGTTCTCTTTGGTGTTGCTCTAGAATTGCATCTTTTGTTTGTTGTGTTATTGCGCCATAATTTTTAAGGGCTTGGCTGAGTTGTGGAACAGCCTGTTCGGCTTGTCTGCGATTTGAACTTTTCATGCCAAGTATTTTACTCCCAGAAAATTGAGAAATTGATTGAGGGTTTTGTAAAGTTTCATCGGCAAACTGGTTTCCTAAGTTTGGAGCTGCCGTTATGATATCTAATGTTGTCTTTAAGGCGTGGGTTTTACCATAAACAGTCTTTGATAAATTTTCGATTTCTTTTCGGCTCCCTTCAACATAAGCGTCATTTGAAATCCTTTCAAATAACTCTTCATGGGTAAGAGGGGCTAAAGTTTCTTTTGGGATCAGTGTTTCTTTTAAGCTTTGAACGTTGGTTTTTTGAAAGCAGAGGCGGGCACCGTTTTGTAATGTTTTGACGAGTTCTGGGGTGAGATCATCTTTGTGTCCGACGACGAAAGCCCCTTCTACTTCCATGACAAAACCTTCTGCTGAAAAACCTCTAAAGACGCCTTCATAGGTTACATCTTCCTTTGCTGCAACAACAACACGATCGTTAATTTCATCCAGTCCAGCGTTTCTCATTTGGGAGATGAATTCTTTTAAAACAAGGGATTTTTGTGGATGGGTGATATCTTCAAAAAGATCTTTCATCGGTTGGGAATTGCCATATTGCATGGCTTCAATACAAGCTGTTGTCATGCGTCCTTTTGTGATGAAAGAAAAGTCAATGGTATGTCCTGCGGCTTGTCCAAGTTTTTCCATAAACATTCGATTTACGCGCCCATTGCCTTTTCTAAAAGGATGTGCGTGCTCTAGCACCATAAAAACATCAGCGGCACTTTCAGCAAATTCTTGGCGCGATAAACCTTTTAAATTGTTCTTTTCATTAAGTGTTTTTTCGAGTTGTGTGAGTTCTTTTTTAATCTGTGGACCGATAGCAAAAGGAACTTCATAACCTTTGGGACGCATCGCCGGCATATGGGCAGTGGTGCCGTCTTCAAATGTAAAGGATGTATCGCGGGTGTGGCCCGCCCATTCAAAAGTTTTGTAGAAGAGGCTCCAGTGGATTAGTTTTAGATAGGAAGCATCAAATTTTCGTGGGGGTGGTTCATGGCGAAAATTGACGGCTGCTTTAGTGACGTCATGGGTACTGCGTTGATACAGTTTTTTAGGGTCTTTGATGCCATATTTATTTTTGAGTGTTTTGGTTCCTTTATATAGATAATTTTGCTCTAACATGTAATCTCTCCTAAGTAGGTAAGGTGGTGGTTGATGAGCGTCTTAAACGCTGCATGTGAAAAATTCCCCTTCGCGTATTCTTTTGAGATTTTGGTTGTTATGAGAGGGAGCACTTTTCCCTCCAGTGTATGGGATGTATCAATCGTTTTGTGATGCTTTTGAAAAGCTTTTCTGATGTTTCCTTTGTTTATTATCTTGTACTGTAAAATGCTGGTATTTAGGACGCTGATATGAATCCCATAAGTAGTCAGAAAATGGATTTTCTATAAATTGACTCTGGGTAAAATCTTCGTTCTTTGAGGTGTAAGGAAGAGGTCAAAAAGAAAAATGTTGCTTAAAATTGTTTTTTTCCTTTAACAAAGTTGTTTGCAAGAGCGCTTTGATGAGGAGCGTGGATATAGCGGGTGTAATCGCTCTTGGTTAGCGGATGGTGCTGGTACTTTTCATACACAGCTCTCAGATTGGTGAATCTATGGGCAAAAGCAGTCATCAAAAATTTTTCTCCATTATGTTTTTCTTATTGTTCCATATGAATATCTTGCCATACGAACATCTCTTTTGTGTATTTTTGCAACAAAATGTTTTTTATTTTTGTATTGTTGCTCTTATTATATTGCGCTGCTTTAAGATCCATAAGAGAGGAAACCCTTTCTTTGGTTGGGGAGAAAAGCCTTTTTCAGCGCTTTATCATTAAAATAGAACACTTTATGATATCGTAAAGGGGGAAAAGCTTGTATAAGAATGATTTATTCATTTTGATGTATATCTTAAATATTTTTTGGGAAAAATCGATGTTCTTGAGTGTAGGTGTTTTGAGAGTTGTTGTCTCAAAGATCAACCGTTTTTTTTCTTAAGTCTTGATATTGGTGATTAGCGTTGTGAAATGTTTTTGCTTGTTTGTAGGGGATAAATTATAAACAAAAAGCTTTGGAGGAATGTATTTGCAGGACGTTCTCAAGTGGAAATGTTGGTTTGATTATAGGTGATTTGAGGGGGGGGGGTGGACTTTCTTGTAAAGACGATGGGTACTGGTAAAACGATACACAAAATACAAAAAGGAAAAAACACGGATTTTTTATCATGTTTTCCTTATGTGTGAAGAAGCGGTCAAAAACTTTTTGTTAACGGGTTTTTAAAAAATAGAAATGTATGTTGTTTTTGTGGTTGGTCTTTTCATAGTCAAGATCTCATAATAAGAAGTTAGTTTTTCTTTTGTGGAGCAAAGCGGTTTTTTGCAGCTGCGGCTAACATTTCTTTCCTTCTGAAATAGATGGCGCAACCACATCGCGAAGGGGAGCCTTGCATCAGAATAATTTGTTCATCTTGACGCATTTCTCGAATAACTTCGTGGGGTAAAATGAGTGCTCTTTTTAAAATATTCATATAACCACGAAAATCGACTCCATCTAAGACAAATAAAATAGGCTTTTGTAGCTTTCGGCGGTAGTAATCATGACGTTTAAAAGGAATTAACAATTATCCTGTCCAATTGCTTTGGATATGGTGTATATGCTATGTGCAAAATTGGTGGTAGGGCGCTTAAGTAGTCTGTTTTTTGCATGTATGATAAGAATATTAAAATATCTCTTTCACATAGGTGTTTAAATCAAAAAAACAAAGTTTCATATTTTTTAGTTGGCCATAGCAAGTGTATTTGAACGATTTTGTGTGCGTGTGTAGAATTGGCTATGAGTGTTCCTTGCTTTTTGAACAATGTCGGTAATTTCTCGTGCTTTCTGTTCTGATATACCAATACTTTGTGCAAGTGTTTCATAATCTTTGTTTGTGATCGCACTACATTCGTTTGATGAGAGACGGTGTTCTAAACTGTTTATAAAAGTACGGAGCTCTTGGTGTAATTGAGGAGATTGAGACAAGATTTCTCTTTGTTTTTCCGGTGATAAAGCAAAAATAATTTGCAAGTTTTGACTGGGATTCTCTACCGCTTTTCCAAGGCGTTCTTGTTTAATTTTATGGTCTCGAGTGACTATATTATAGGTAGCTTCTACAGTATACACATAATTCTCAATTGCAAGAGAGAGCACATCAAGATAATTTCGAGCGTGTACACGTGCCGGATTTTGTAGACCGCATATACTAAAACCTGCAAGAGGAGAAACAGAGTGCGGTGCCTGTTTAATCTGATTAGCAAACTGTCTGCCTAATTCTGGATTTTTAATAATCTCTTCTATCTGTTCGTTTAATACGTTTGCGTCACCATAAACAGTTTTTGCGTAAGCTCGGACTTGCTTTTGAGCTTTGAGAACGTAACTATCTAGCGCAACTGTTTTGGCACATTCACTTTTTGTGAGAGGCGCTAATGTTTCTTTTGGAATAAGCGTGTTTTCAAGCTCTTTGCTGTTGGGGGCGGTAAAGGTAATGATATCACCAGGTTTTAGTGTTTTTAATCGTTCTGGTGTGAGATCATCTTTGCTACCAATGATGTAAGTTCCTTGCACATCGAGTATAAAACCCTCTGAATAACAACCTTTATAAGTTCCTATATAGGTTTCTCCTGCCTTTGTTGCTATAACAAGGCGATCATCCACGTTGCGTCCCGTATTGTTTATGTGGTCCATAAATTCTTTTAAAAGACGTATTTTGGGGGGATTGGAGATATCCTCAAAAAGATCTTTCAACAGTTGTGTATTGCTATATTGCATTGCTTCGCTACAGGCAGCCATCATACGTTTTTGTGTGACAAGCGAAAAGTCAAGCTGATGTCCTGCAGCTTTGGCAAGATTTTCAAAAAAGACTTGTTCTGTGTGCTCATTGCCATCTATGAATGGGTGGATTTTGTGAAGAGAATAAAATAGACTCGTTGCTTCCTTGACAAATTCTTCGCGTGTTAAGCCTTGCAAATTGTCTTTTTCGGCAAGCGTTTGATCTAATTTTTGTAAGAGTTCAGGGATTTCTTCACCGGTTGCAAAATTATTGCCCCATTCCATTCTTTTCATTTCTGGCATGGCGGCAATGTTATCGTCTGTAAATGCGAAGGGGATATGGCGCAGATGTCCAGCCCATACAAAGGTATTTTTAAACAATTGTTGGTGGATATGGCATAGATAAGTTGAATTAAAATATTCTGGCAGGGGTTCTGCACGCAGATTGATCATGGCTTTTTGCCTATCATGTGAGCATTTTTCCAGAAAGCGTTTTAAATCTGTTTCTCCATATCTATTTTTGAGAATTTGGGTACCAAGATAGATATAATTATGGGGTGAGGGAATTCCTTTTGTTTTTTCTTTTGCTTTGGGCATTGTTACATTCCTTATAATGTTACATTGTCTATGAGAGTGTGTTAAACTTTTTGTTTGAAAATCTCCCACGCATATTGTTTTGAAATGTTGAGACTTGGGTGAGGAAAAAATCCCTCAAATTCGTAGGTGTTTTTGAGTGTATCAATCTTTATCTTGGCATTTTTTTCTTTTACTGAGAGAGAATGGTTCATTTGGGTTGTTTTCATGCATATTGTCTTTTAATTTTTTTGTAGAAAAATTTTCCTATAAAAGCGGTGCCTTCAAAAGTTTCCTGATAGGATTCTCAAGGCATAGATATGATTGGTATTTATTATTTGGAGATGAGGAGAGTGCTTTATAAAGAAAATTGGCATTGGTAAGCACAGGCATAATACCATCATTTAAAGACTTTTCCCCATATTTTTCTTGTTGTATCAAGCGGGAATTCCTTCTTTATAGGCTTTTATGAGATAGAATCTCTGCTTTTATCCTTTGATGTTTTTGTTTTGATGCATGGCCTCCATTAGAGGGTGTTTTTTAGTTTTTCTTTTGTGGAGCAAAGCGGTTTTTTGCAGCTGCGGCTAACATTTCTTTTCTTCTGAAATAGATGGCGCGTCCACATCGCAAAGGGGGTTGTCCTTGCATCAGAATAATTTGTTCATCTTGACGCATTTCTTGAATAACCTCATGGGGTAAAATCAGGGCTCTTTGTTGGTAGTTGACGTTGTATGAACTCTTTCCTAAAGATAAGCCTCTTGATTTGTTCGTTCCGGTTACTTCAACGGTCATTTGACCACAGCGTTCTGAAATGTCTTTGGCAGTTTGGAGATCTTTAATGGCAGCATAGCTGACAAAGGAACAACTTTCAAACCATGAACGTGCTCCTGCTTCTCCAAAGTGGTTGACCAACTGACCAGAGGATTGATAGAAGAGCATCAAGGATGTACCGTATTTACGTCCACGGTCGCGGGCTTCTTCTAAAATATTCATATAGCCTAAAAGATCAACTTCATCTAAGACAAATAAAACACGCTTTTTATAGTTACCGTCTGCTGTAACCATGGCATTGAGAAAGGCGCCAATAATCACACGTCCAATAGCAGGATAACTGTTTAAAATGCTTGCGGGGAGATTGAGAAAAACATCTGTATTGCCATTGGTAATATCTGAGGAAAAAAAATCATCTCCGCAGACAAGATCTGCATAATTGGATAAAGAAAGCCATTGGGTGTCTTTTGAGGCGGTGGTATAAACCCCTGAAAAGGTTTGCTCTGCCATTTCTGTAAAAATACCAACCATTTCACGAATAAAAGGAGAAGGTGTTGTTTCTTGAATCATGCGTAATTGATTAACAACAGCTGTTTCTGATTGAGAGAGAATGCCACGCAATGTTTTTAAATTGCGCTCGCTGTCTTCATATTCATCAGAAAATACAACATGAGCAAGAAGAGCTGTTAATAGATTATGGGCTTGTGTTGAGAAATATTCCGCTGAAGAATTGTCTGATTTTTTATCTGTAAGAAGCAACTTTGAAAAGCTTACAATATTCGCTTCGCGTTGTGTGCGTGGTACGCTGTCGTCTAAAAGCCAATCGATGACATTAAAGTTTTTTGTTAACAATGAGTTAGGATCGAGAACAATGACATTTCTATTTCCCATTTTTTGACGCGCAAATTTGACCATTGGGGCAACTTCTGTTGAAGGATCAAGACAAATAATAGACCCTGGATAGGTTAAACACGTAGGAACTACTGTACTTGTTGTTTTATAGCCACCAGAACCAGCAAAAAAGATCATATGAGTTGAACCAAAATCAAGATTAAAGGTTAGCAAAGGGGCTGTTCCACCCTTTCCCCATGTTGTTTTATTGCCAGGTGCAAAGGGAATGTTGCACACATTATCTTGATCGACACGGTATCTTTCACCCACAACAATTTGCCCATTGGCAGGAAAGATTTTTGCTGCCTCTCTTAAATTCATCCAAGCGGCCTCACCAAAAATACCTTTTTTTGCACGCTTGACCTTACTTTTAGGGGGAAGGGTTGTTACGAATTGAATGATGGAAAAAAAAACACCAATGATGATGCCAAAAACAACCATGGGGTCCATGAATTGAAGAGCATAGCCCCATGTTATTCCTTGTTGGCCAACATAGGGACTTAAACGTTTTATTTCACCACCAATATAGTAAAGAGCGGTTGTTCCCAAAAAGACAACGGAGACAAAAGTGATCATTTTACGCAGGTGCAGTTTTTGCGAGAGACTATACAACAATGAAACAGCAGCCGTTAGTGCTAAGACTAATAAAGGCTCAGAACGAAGTGTCCAATAAATTTGATCGCTTTTTAGTCCATTTGTTATAAACAATAAAAAATGAGGGACAAGGAATATCGTTAAAGCACCTAAAGCGATCGGTGTTAAAATGAGTACCATTTGTGTTTTGGTATATTTCATTGTATTTTACTTTCAATTCTGTCAGAATATGTTGCGAAATGCTCTTTTCTAGGTGTGTGATATGAACTCTCATCTCTTTTTGCAAAGGTGCAGATAACGCCAAACAGTTTTCGCTTATGAGCCTTTCTCATTAAGGAGGAAGGTTTTGTCTATTCTTAGCAGGCCATAGCGAATGCTTTGGAACGGTGCATTGTGCATACTTGTGCTTGCTGGTGTACTTCTTTGGTTTGCTTAATAATTTCTGTAATTTGCCTAGCTTTACTTTCTGATACACCAATGCTTTGAGCTAGTGTTTCATACTCATTATTTTGGACTGCTTTATGTTCATTTGGTGAGAGACGGGTGTTGATCTTTTTTACAAAGTTGCTGAGCTCTTTTTGACATAAAGGATTTTTTGCTAAAGCTTCTTGTTGTAATTCTTTTGGCAAGGCGAAGAGGTCTTGCAAGCTTTGACTTGGCATTTCTATTGTTTTTGCAAGGCGACTTTGTTCTGTTGCATGTTCTTGCGTAATTTCCTTTTCAGCATATTTTACAGCATGCGTGAAATTTGCAACGGCAGTACAGAGCATCTCAAGATGATTTTTAGCGTTTGCACGTGCCTGATTTTGTAGTCCACATAAACTGAAACCGGCAAGATGAGAAATAGAGTGCGGTGCTCTTTCAATCTGGTTGGCGAGCGGTTGGCCTAAGTTTGGATTTTTGATGATTTCTATCATCTGTTTGTCTAATGTTTTTGTACTACCATAAACAATTTTTGACAATAGCTGGACCTGTTTTAGGCTTGCGTGGACACAAGAATCTTCTGCAACCATTTGGGCCGTTTCATTTTTTGTCAAAGGGGCTAATCTCTCTTCTGGAATGAGAATGCTTTCAAGCTCTTTTGTTTTGGGAACGGTAAAGGTAAATCTATCACCGGGTTTTAATGTTTTGAGTTGTTCTGGTGTGAGTTGTTCTTTATTGCCGATGATGTAAGCGCCTTTTACATTGAAAGCAAAGCTATCATAACCAGCACCCCTATAGGTGCCCGTGTAAGTTTCACCTTCTTTTGCAACCATAACAGGACGATCATTAACATTGCGCCCAAGTTCTTTCATGTTGCTCATGAATTCCTTTAAAAGAAGTATTTTATTGGGATTAGAGATATCTTCAAACAGATGTTGCATTGGTTCTAGATCACCATTTTCTGCTACAGCAACACTGGCGAGCATCATGCGTTCTTTTGTAACAAGTGAAAAGTCAAGCTGATGCCCTGCTGCTTGAGCAAGCTTTTCAAAAAAGACCTGTTGTGTGCGTCCATTTCCTCCTCTAAAAGGATGGAGTTGGTGAAGGAAGTTAAATAAGCTTATTGCTTCAGAGTTAAATTTCTCACGCGTTAAGCCTTGCAAATTATCTTTTTCGGCAAGCGTTTGATCTAATTTTTGTAAACCGTCTTGGATTTCATCACCGAGTGCAAAAGGATTTTCCCATCCTGTTCTTTTCATTTCGGGCATAGCGGCTATGGTGTCATCTTCAAATGTAAAGGGGAGATGGCGCAGATATCCAGCCCATTCAAAGGTATTTTTAAATAAGTGGTGATGAATAGAGCATAGATAGGAGCTATCCAACTTTTCTGGTAAGGGGGCTTCACGCAGATTAACCATTGCTTCTGCTGTATCATGTGAGCATTTCTCCAGAAAGGATTTTAAGTCTTTTATTCCATATTTATTTTTGAGTGTTGTGGTGTTTGGGTAGACATAATGATGGGGAGAAACTGTCTGTATATTTTTTGTCTTTGCTTTTGCTTTTGGCATTGTAGCTTCCTTATAATTTTACGTTATCCATAAGAGTGTTAAATTCCTCGAGTGAAATATTCCCCTTTGCGTATTCTTCTAAAATTTTGAGTGTTGTAGGATGAAGCGCTATTCCCTCTATCGCATGGGTGCTGATGGCTGCTTCAACGGCTTCACGGCGTTTTTTTAATTCTTCTTCTGTCATCGATAAAAGATTTTCTCTATTTTCTGTTTCGTTGGTTTTCATGCATTTTTTCTCTTATTTGCAATCGTTGCTTTAAAAGAGCCTTTGGCAGCCGGTGTGATCTTCTTTTAGTCACCTCCAAAGATGTTTCGTTGTTTGAAGGGATCGTAATAAATTTCTGTGACCTTAAATTTTCCTTCAATCCGTTTGCATTGGATGATGATATCAATCATTGAAATCAACAGGCCTCGAATATCATCACGCTCTAAATCACCACCGCCTTCACTTTCTTTGACCAAAAGGGTCATCTGCTCAAAGGCTGCAAGTGCTGTTGATGCGTGAACCGTCGTAATGGAACCTGGATGGCCTGAATTGACATTGCGGATATAATAAAAGGCTGTACCATCTCGAAGTTCTTGCAAAAGAATACGATCAGGACGCATCCGTAAAGATGATTCAAGTAACTCTTTGGGGCCAACGGAGGCTAAGCCTTGTCCATCTTTTGAATAGAACATTGAGACATGGTTAGGGTGTGGTATCACCAATTCTTGTGTGTCTTCAATGGTGATAATACGCTCTTCTTGAGGGATTTTGGCGATTAATGCTTTTGATAATGTTGTTTTACCCGAACCGGTTTTTCCCGCAATTAAAATATTTTTCTGGCATTCTACAGCTTGATTTAAAAAAGAGACAAAGTCTTTATTACAGTAGGCACTGGCTAATTTATGCTCGATGATTTTGAGTTCGTTAAAACGAGAATGATAGTCATTCAAGGGTGTGAAAGAGACCTGTTCACAGAGCGAGAAGAGGCCTTTCTTGGCGAGCTCTTCGAGAGAAAAACTCTGCGATGACGGTTTGCGAATTGTCATACTAATCGTGTCTTTTTCGACAGCGGGTGGAATGACAATTTGAATACGCTCATTGCCTGGTAGCGTTGCAGATAATATTGGGTTTTTATCCGATATGTTTTGCTTGGAATAGGATGCTACAACTTTCGCAATCCCCATAAGCTCATTAAAAGAGAGCCCCGGTGCTTCTATTGTTTTCCATCCATCAAATCCTTCAGTCATGACTTGATAGGGACGATTGATAACAATTTCAAAGAGTCTCTCATCTTTCAAAAAAGCACTGATGGGTTCAAGTTTTGTGAGAACAATCGCAACGGTTTCATCGCTCATGGTATGTAAGTTTGAGTTCATTCTAAAGTTACCGCCGAATTTTTGTAAAAGTTTCTTGAAACAGCTCGATTGATAATCTGTTTTTTGTTTTCGATGACTTTCAATTTATAAACGCTGGAAAAATCTAAATCGCGGGCAACAAAGATATTCACCATTTCCCCTTGGTTTTTGGATAATGTTGGAGGAATATTGGCGTAATTTTCTACGAGAATGTTTGCGATGTTTTGTCCTGAAGAGATTGTTTCAGTTTCTTCTTTTTCCTGTTTTTTTGATAAACGTTTATTGGCATAGTGTGTTGCATCTTTTATTAGTGAGACAAGAAGCGCAGACCCAATCCTCTCAAACCAATGGTTATCAATATCTCCATCCATACCAGAACGCCCTAAAGCATCCGTTGCCGGTGAAGCTAAGGATATAATGATACCATTGGGGGTTTTTGCTCTATTCCATAGTACAAAGAGACGTGTTTGGCCTTTTTTCAATCCGGCGCGATATTCACCAACAATTTGGGTGCCTTTATCAAGAAGCACAACACGACCATTGTCTGATAAGATATCTCTGGAGATGATACAACTGGCAAAACCTTGTTGATCACTGTTGATGGCTGTTTCTAAAATACAAGGAATAGAAGTTCCCATCGCGATGATGTAGTTTCGATTACCAAGGGTTGAAGCACGAATACCTTCAAGCACTGTGGGTTTGAGAAGATGATTAAAACGTTGTGTTGTTTCATCAGGTTTACTTTCAAGTTGGTGAGGCAAAGCACCATTATTTGTTTGTGCATCTATTTTGCCTTGTTGTGTACTTGCATAAGCTAATACAGGAGCACGTTGTGCTGCCTCCAGCAGTGAGTCATCAGAATTTAATTGATTGATGTTTGGTGTTGGTAGCTCGACTTTTGGTAATAGAGCGTTATTTCGTTGAGGCTGTTCAAAGGGGGGAGGGGTAGGCTTTGCAGGACGAAAAAGCTCTGTTTGTTTTATAACTTTTCCTTCTTTTGAAGATTCAATTGGTTGCTTTTTGTCTGTAACAAGTGTTGAATAGGCTAAATAAAGACAGACACTGAAAAGAATAATAAGAGCAATAGCTTTCCCCACATTGTTCTGTTGACTTTTCCCTTGAGCATTTTTTATTGTATCGCGATCATTAATGCTTTTTTCATCCACGGTGTTATTCATGGCTGCTTCCTAGGTTCACTTTACGTTGTACAGATGGTGATGTCGTACCTGTTTCAGGATTAATTCCTTTTGGTACGAACCTTTTGTTAAAGATGCACAATACTTCATTCCCACGTCGTAGCGTGAATTGTGCAGCTGTTGCATGAACAATAACCTTGTTGCCTTTAATCGATTTGGGAATAAGCGCTTCTTGCCCATCAGGCGATACAATGTAAATGGCAGGGATTTCAATGTTGCCTAAAAAGGTAAAGGTTGTTGTTTTCCCATTATCATAGACAGAAGCAGGTTCAATAAGAGATGAGCCTTGAGCTTCATAAGCCCAATTGCGTGGTCCAAAATCTTCATGGATATTTAAAATATCATTGACAAAGTTTTCTTCACGTTGTTTTTCTTTTTCTGCTTCGGCTAATTTCTTACGTAAGGCTTCATCTTCTGGATAACGAAACTTTACCAAGAAATACGTCTCATTGCCGGCTGAAACATCGCCTTCACGGACTTGTAGCTCGAATTGATAAGAGCGTTGTGTTCCATCTTGGCGGCTTGTGACAATTTGTAAATTTGTCACAGGCTGGACTTCACGTGGTTTGAGAAAAACAAAGTGTCCAGCCGGTGCAACTTGCCAAGCAACCGAATTTCCAATTCCTACATAGGTTACTTCTTCATCAACGGCAAATTCTAGTTGAACCGAAGAGCGAATGGAGCCAATGATTTGTACGACGTTGTAGGGGTCATAATTGACAAATCTGATGCGGTTATCTTTACGTGCACTGACAGGCGCTGTTTCTGCAAGTGAGAGAATTGTGTGAAAGCTGACAGTGATCGTAAAAATTAAAGAGATTGTTTGTAAAAGTCTGATCATTTTATCACCTCTGGATCAGATCTATATTCCGATACTTGAAAACCAAGAGGGTTGATAAGACGATCAGACGTTGAAATGTGTGCGTTCACGTAGGAAAAATTTAAGATTGAAATCCAATGGGAAATATTTTCTTTTTCATTCAAGTCTCTGATCGTTTTATAGTAACGAACTTGGATAAGATCTTTGCTTATAAAAGAGATTGATTTGATTGTGATCGTAGCAATCATGTTATGATAAATATTTTGCGGACTTTCTGGATTATTGCCCGCGTACCATTTTGCAAAACGGTTTTGTTCTTTTGGAGAAGATAAAAGAGAGACTAAGCGAAAATTGTTTTCTGCTTCTGATGCTTGAAAACCTTCACGAGCGCGAACATATTGGCTGGCAAAATAACGCGTTATCGCTTCATCATAGTCGTTAGGGGATTCTTTTAGGGCGCTTACAGTATCAATAATGCCTGTTGAGTTATCAACGCGGATAACAAAAGGCTCTACCGTTTTCAAAGGCGTCAAAGCTGCGACAGCTAAAGCCAGCGCAATTGTCATCAATCCAAAAAGCACTGTTAAAGCCATGGAGATTTTCATCCGCACGCGCATGCTATGCATGCGATCAATGTCAAATGAGCGCGCTTCTTTTATATATTCTTCAAGGGCATCACTTTTCACGCATAACCTCCACAGTTTTATCAGATCGTGCTTCATGAATAATCGGCTTTAATAAAGCTGAATTGGCTGTTACTTTTTCACTTTCCAAAGTATTGAGAATGATGGGAGTGGTAACAGGCTTTACGCTCTTTTCTGGGTAGACAATGTTTTTATTGTCCCAATGCCACTTATCTTTATTTAAAGCGCGTGTATGTTTGCCATTACAGCGTGGAGGTTTTTTAGGGCCACTCAAAGAGGCACAACCAGTAAGAGCGATTGTTAGGACCATAACAAAAGTTATTTTTCGTTTCATTTTTTGAACTCACAAATATCTTGGAATACAATGCATGAGAGCCTTTGTTCTGAACATTTTTACAAGTTTATGTGATGCAAGATTTTGATTGGTTTTGTTGTTAGATCCAAGATGTTAGATCTTATCTGGAACAGGATCATGGCGTGTGCGCCAAAGGGCGCACACAAGGCAAAAACAAAAATGCTTATTCTTTTAAAAAGGTGCTTTATCTTAAAATCGACCACGACCGCCTCCAGATTTACCTGCTTTTGCTGCCGCCCCTGCCGCACTTCTAACAGCGTTACCGGCAGCTCCTGAGATTTGTGAAGTGGCACTTTTTACTGCATTGCCACTCGCTCTTGCACCATTGGAAAGCATTGTAAAAATCTGTCCTCCTGAAGAGACACCAGCGTTAAAGTATGGTCCGCCAGAGGCCAGCGCTGTTGCAATACCAGGAAGCGCACGGAAGATAATAACTCCTATGATCGAAATGACGATGACAGGGGGAAAAAGAACGTAAATTGATTCATATGAAACTTTGAGAACCTGTAGGATAACTTGACATATAATGGTTCCAAGCATGATTACGAGAACTTGTAAAATGGTAAAATTGATCAAAGTTGTAATCCATGCATCGGAGTATTTTCGCGTTGCATTGAACAAATACAAACTAATGAATAGAGGCCCAAGACCTATAATCATGACGAGTGCAACTTGTGCAAACATTTGCACAATAAAACCACCTATACAAAAAAGAATAACCGCGAGAAGCATGATAGAACCAAGAAGACCCACAATGATCTTTTCAAAAAACCAAGCATTGTATAAGACTTCTTGATAACGCGAACTTGCCTTTAACAAAATATAATCAAAAACATTGGAGCTTGCAGGATTACTGTTAAGCGCATTCCCAATAGCATTGGATAAATCATTGAAGAAAATATCCTTGACATAAGTATTAAATGTATCCGCATTTGTTGCCATTGTTGTAACAACAACGATTTTAACAACATTATTGAGAAGACTATGCATGGAAAGCGCAACGCGACCTGTCATAACATTATAGCCATAAAGAAAGATAAAAATGATTGCGGCGAGATTTAAGGGCGCTGAAATAGCAGAAGACAGCCCACTCACCGTCGTGTCCATCACATTATCAAGGGGTTTTAAAATATACCCAGAAACGCTTTCAAAGGGAGAAAAACTAAAGTCTGACATTTGTACTCGTACTTTCAAGTTTTTCTTTTAATTTCTTTTCTTTTTCTTTTAATTGTGCCTCAAGATATTTATGCTTTTGTTGTTCCTTTTCTTCACGTAATTCATCTTTTGTCTTCGTATCTCTTGCTTGAATCATATCAAGAGACTGAAGTTTTAAAGAACTTACTTGAAGACCTGCTTGAAGAAGAGAAAGCTTTACTTGAAGATCTTGCCGAAGAGCTTGCAATTCTTCAGGTTTTATGTCTTTTTGTGATTTAAGTTGTTCAAGCTGATTATTTATTTCTTTGATTTTATTTGCAGTTTCAGTTGCGCTTTTATAAATGTTTTCAGCTGTTTCAGATTTTGCAGTATTTAATTTTTGTGTGTTCTCGAGTGCTTGTTTATAATATTCATCTACATCGGGTGTTGTTTGCGCTATTGCATGAGAAATAAAAGAAAAAGATAACAGTGTAACTAAGCCATATTTTTTCATTGATTTTTTCTCCTTTGATAAAATATGGGCAGCCATTTGTCAGGGGCAGCTCCATATTCGTTGATAATTTCATTCATGAGTTCAATGTTTTTTGTTGTGCCGCTTAAAACGGCGATCTCATCATTCATTCCACGTAAGTTAAGTTCTGCAACGACGGAACTTTGTCCTTGTTTGATGAGAAAACGACGGGATTCTCTGCTTAACTCTGACTGTATCAGTTCAAATTCACGCTCAGTAAGTTTGAAAGCTTCGACATAATCATTGTAATTTGCTTTTTGATTTGGAAAAAATATTTGGGTGGGGCATTGCTCAATGATTGTGTGCGCGATTGTTGAGTTCAAAGCATCTTTAGGGCTTTGTGTTGCAAAGAGCATCATGCCATTTTGTTTACGAATTGTTTTTAGCCGATCTTGCGCAAAAGCTTTAAATGAATCATCTTCTAAAGCTTTCCAGAATTCATCAACGACGATAATGATGCGCCGCCCATCAATCAGATCAAGAATGCGGTGAAAGAGATACATCATTAAGGGGCGCCGAATTTCTTCATTATCTAAGAAATCGGTCATGTCATAGCCAATGAACTGCGCATTTAAATTGAGATCATCTTGGTCATTATCAAAAACCCATCCTAAATCATTGCCTCTAATCCAGCGTTGCAGCCGTATGGCAATTCCTTCTTTGGATGTGTTGTCAAAAAACAGTTGAAGGGCACCAAGAGAGCGCTGGGTTGGGGGTAAGTTTTCCAAGGAATCAATGGCTTTGGCGATATCTTGTCGCTCTTCTTCTGTTACGATTTGCCCTTCAGCGGTCACCAGCTTTAAGATCCAATTACGAAGAAAGATTTTATTTTTTTCGGTGTATTCCATGCCCTTTAAGGGAGCAATACCCGTGGGCTGCCCATTTTTTAAAGGTTTGTATTTCCCTCCTCCAGCCCGTACAAAAATCTCTGCTCCTTGATCTTTATCAAAAAAAACCATAGTTGGATTGTGTTTTTGTAATTGTGCAAGAAGAAAATTAACAATCACTGTTTTACCAGATCCTGATGGACCACAAACAAATGTGTTTCCAAGATCGCCATAATGAAAATTAAAATAGTAAGGTGAACCAGCCTGTGTTTTTAGCAATGCGACAGCAGCTCCCCAAACATTATCGTTCAGTTTGCCAACAGGGAAAGAATGGAAGGGCGATAAAGCGGCAAAATTTCTGCTGGTAATGGCGCCTGAACGCGCACGATAGCTAAAGTTTCCAGGAAGCTGTGCCCACCATGCTGCTTCCAATCCTAAATCTTCTCTGGCAATCACGGCTCCCCCATTGGTTAAATGGGAACGTGCTTTTGATAAGTTTTCAGACAATATTTTGGGATGATCAGCAAAAACAGCTAAAGAAATGTGGTGTTCTCCCAAAACAAAACGGTTTGATTCTAAATCATCTAGCGCTTCATCCAGTGCATCGATTTGTGAGCTGGCACGGTCAGCTGCATTGATCATTTGATTTTGTTTGCGGCTCATAATCGCACTGGCGGCTGCCTTACTTTTAAAAACAAAGGATTGTGTTAAGATGAATTCAAATGGCACCGTAAGCAGACCATCAGTCATACCTGGGCGTGTTTTAGAAGGATACTCTTTCCATCCAAACATGCCCACAAAGCGTTCATTGCTTTCATGGCGAATTTCGATAATTTCTTTCCCAAAAATAACACGATCCGAGTAAATTGTTGAAGCAATAGTTCCAAATGTGAGAGGAATACGCTCACGTCTTCCCCCCACTAGCTGGTGGAGAAATTCACTTTGTTCGGCAAATAAAAGTCCTTCATGTTCATAGATTGATAGTAGACGGACTTCATACTCTTCCAAACCTTGCATAAGATCTTGACTTAACTCTTCGAGTTTACGAATAGCTTCCTCATCGGGCTCAGATTGTGTTTTCTTCGCTTTGCTCAAGCGCTGAAAAAATGAAACCAGCTTTTCTGTTTTATCTGCGGCCGGATTCCAAAGCAGTGAAATAAATAGATCATTTCTATACAGTTCTTGCGAAACCATTTTCTTTTTATATTTTTCATCTAATGTTGTTGCAAAAGATGAAAGAAAATGACCCTCTGGGTATATCGTTTCACGGCGGCGGATGATGTGAGAATATAAAGCAAGCCGCTCATCTGCGATATTTTTTAAAAGGGTATTTAATTGGTTGTGTAAAGAATTTAATTGATCAATATCCGCAGTGTCAAAATTTATACCCTCAACAGCCATCACAACCATTAAACAGCGTGAATTTAAAGCAACGACATGTTGGTTGATGTAGCGTATATAGGGAATATATTCTTCAGGCAAAGTTTCCCGTTTCATTATTGACTTCTGTTTCACCAGTTTCGTTCCTTCAGCTTAGTTCCTTATAAGTGCGGATAAGGCGTAAAGGGGAGGTTGAACCTCCTCCCCATCGGTTGAGGTTTTTTTGTTTTCCTCGGGTATTGAGCCATGCAAATAATACGCGAAATTGGTTGTGATCGTACTTTGTCACTTCTCGCAAAATAAAGTGCATCCCAATCCCAAGACCAAACATGGTAAAATCACTGGTCAAAATGAAAAGAATGGATGTTGCCATGACATTGAGCGCCATCGCTTCCATTGTAACACCAGCAAACATGGCTGGGCGCGTACAGGCAAGGAAAAGAGTATCTTCGTTCATTTATGTTGTGCCCGCTAATTTACCGACGAGAGTGGGGGCACCAAAAACAATAGCAATCCCCAGAACACAGTAAGCTGCTTTGCGTAAATCAATAAAGCCGTACATCCAACCAATCCCCACAGCAGCAACACATATAATAGCAATAAGCCTTGCCGTTGGACCCGTCATCATTGTGACGATGTTGTCTAAAACACCATCAAGCTTCCCGAAACCACCTCCATTAGTAGAAGAAGCAGCATAAGAAGGATCTGATACAAGCAATGCTGTAAAAAGCAGCATGGTCACGATAAAAATGATGTTTTGGAATCTATTATCTGTCATTTTACCTCTCTTTAACAAATAATATTTGTTCATATGTCGACATTCCATTGCCTCTAACAAACTGGAGAGTGCTGTCATTTGATGACAGTTTAATTCTTCTCGTTTGTTTGTTTTAAAAGCCTTGATCGTGGATCTGTTCACTCTCAAGCTCTTCTTCGTAAAGAGACAGAAGTCTTTTCAAATTGAGATTGTGTTACATGAAAATGGCAATTTTAAGTTGTGTATATTGGTAAAAATAACAATATTAAAATAATGAAAGAAAGAATATCATTCTTTACAAAATGTAGTTAATCTGCAACACTTATATTTGGATTTTTTCTTTAAAAACAAGGGGATTGCTGATCAATAATCTGACATGATAGGAAAAAAACGAATTTTTTGAGCGAGCGTGTTAAGAGATGCTATTTAAATTGATTGTTATTATTTACATTATGGGGGCCACAGTGTGGGGATTAAGCCAATATAAAGATAAAATGGATTTCAGCATTCTTAAAACATTTGAGATGCAAGATATCCAAGATATTGTCGATCTCTATCGAGAAGAAAAAAAGTTAGGTAAATCTATCACCAAACAGCAATTAGAAAAAAATGAAACAGCTCTCGATTTGCAGAAGAGTGTTTCATTAAATGATGTTGCAAATAATGCTGTTGTTTTTCATGGTAAGGCTTCTGTTACAAGTGGGGTTACATTTAAATTACTGACGCCTGCTGCACAATCTTGGCGCTCACATATCTCCCGTGATATTCATCTTTATGGTGTGGATACATGTGCACCCCGTCAAAAAGTAAGATTAAATGATCAAGAATGGCCCTGTGGTGCGGTTACAACGGCTTGGCTTGTCACCAAAACACTTGGACAGGATTTATCCTGTAAACAGGCTTTGATGCACAATGGTGTTTATTATGCGCAATGTTTTGTTCAAGGGGTTGATTTAGCTGAGGAAGGTCTTAAAGAAGGTATGTTGGTACTCTCAAAAGAGGGGAAAAATCCTATTCCAGCCCAGTATCATCATGCGGAAGAAAAAGCACGTGGCAACAAGATTGGTCTTTGGTCGAGTGATTTCACTGAACCTTTAAAATGGCGGCGAGATAATGGATCCTATAACCCCTTTGCTAGTCCATGATTGGTTTTAACGAACATATTTACTTAAATTTTTATAGAGAAAACTTTATCAATAAAATTGTACCAAATCGTAGAGCAAATTTGAATAAACGGTGAGATTATTTTCGTTTAGGAAGTAAATGGATGGTACTTCCCTTTTCAAGGGAGGGTTGCTTTCAAAATCGCTTCTCTATTTTTACTTATGTGTTTTATAAAAGCGGGAAAATGTCATTGTTGGTGGCAAAGCATTTTTGAGTATTTTTGTTTGAAGGAGAAAGTGAGGCGATAAAAAACGCTCAAGAAACGGATTTCTAGAGCGGTGTTGATAAAAGTAAAAAATGAACAGACCCAAAAATGGTGTAACGTTTGATATAACGGATAAAATCTTTCACAATGCCTTAAAAGAATTCATAGCAAAAGTTTTTTCATCAGAATTTTGTCTTCAGGATTGGATCACGTTTTTTACTTCTTTAAAAGTGATCAATCTGTTGCATTCCTTGAAAAGCTTTCATAATTATCTGCTTTTAAATTCAGACTTCCAAATGATGGATGGATTTCAAATAGACTCTACACGAAGAAATCTTCGTAAAATGATTTGCATTGCTGATTGTTTTCTATATATCACAAAACGTTTCTATTTAGTCCTCGATGGAGGAACAATAATCAACATACAAATAGGTAAAAAGAGCTCATACTTTTTTGTTATGGCTGCATAGTCCATTGATCGTGAGACTTAAGTATTATAATGCTCATAGGCTTTCTATAGGGTTAGGGGCGATGCCTATTGCAATGTAACTATTTGAAATCAGTTGGACGAAAGCATTAATGCGTCTTCTGATTTCATCATTTGTATTCAGTTTGGGCTCTTTCCTTTCTCATTGTATTTTATGACAAACTCATACGATGGCTATTGTGAGCTCTTCTTGCGTTATTTTACTCAGAGTATTCACTTTGAAAGCAAGCAAGTGATAGTGAGGCTGTATTCTCATACAGTGTGAAAATTCAACCCTCATTTGGGGGGATGATATTAACAGATAAGGTATTTAAAGAGGGATAAAATGAAAAAAAATTATTTTATTATGCATTCGTTGTGGGGTGTGAAAAACCTATAGCGTAGAAGATTTTAAAAAAGATGCAAAATTAAGAGAAGAATGGGGAACGAAGTGTTCTCTTTCAGGACAAGCTGTTAAGGAATCTAAAAACTGTCAAAATGTTTTACAAGCAGATACTGAAATGTTTTTCTCGCCAAAGCTTGATGTTACAGACCGTGGTCATGCATCTCAACAGTAAAGTGTGATATAAAAATTCTAAAATAAAGAAGTTACGGCTCAACGAATGCTCGCTTCTTCAATTGTTATAGCGGAATTTTTTTATCATTTTTTATCTTTCAGATGAGCTCCCCAAATCATATTCGCAATCCTATTGTTTGTTTCAACTTTATCAGATTGAGGATTATGATCATGAGAGAACTGGATAGTATTGTCTTATAGAAATATTTCTCAAGGTATCCAAGCCTATTTTGCGACGCTGTTCGTAAAGGGTATAACGGTAAAGCCATTGAGCACCATCGTTACGCTTCATAACGGAGTAAGGCCGGGCCCGGCACCATCACATAGTTTGCCAGCTCGTGGGTGTTGTTTACAGCCCTTGGTACTTGAGACGGTTCGTTTGAGGCATTTTTAATTCTTACTTAATAGTTTTTATCCATACGCCTCTTCCCACTTGTAACCTGCAAG
Source organism: Bartonella sp. AP11XZML (assembly GCF_042196445.1). NCBI lineage: Bacteria > Pseudomonadati > Pseudomonadota > Alphaproteobacteria > Hyphomicrobiales > Bartonellaceae > Bartonella > Bartonella sp. AP11XZML. The sequence goes on along the minus strand of NZ_JBHIQF010000096.1, from coordinate 28,378 downwards.
AGATATAGTTTTGGTTGATTCAACATGGAACAAGTCTGAAATGAAAGAATCTTACGATATTCTGGATTCTCATTCAACATGTAAAACAATAAATTGTCTTTGTAAATCAATGTGTTGCCTTATGATAGAGTTGCTGTAGCATTGAGATTTTAGAGGAAAAATATGCCTTTAAGACTTTATAACAGATACTAAGTCTTTAATAGCAGGTATTTTAAATGTACATCATTTAAAATAAATAGAGCGTCCATAGCGAAAAGGGGGACACTCTTTAAATACAGATAAATACTTATTCTGTTGTGCTGTAAAACGCTATTGTTTGCGGGTGTGGTGATATAAGACATAAAACTTTATACATGGGGTGTTTTGATAAGAGAGTGTGATGAATATTCAAGGGAGGGCTTGTTTATATAATTTTGTGAAAGGAACCATATGAAATGGGAAGCTGAGAAGGAGCTATTTTTGAAAAGGCGGATCGTTTATCAACCGGTTTGAGGAGGGGGGGCATCCTTTTGGGGTGTGGGGAGAAAGACAAGAATAGGGTGTGTAGCACTTTATAGCTATGCTTTTAAAGCGTTTTAATTTTGATCACAAATTAAGTTTAAAATCGCTTTCTGCTTGACAGATGTGAGGACTCTAAAACTTTTTAAAAGCAAATATTCCTCTTTGCTCGAGGCGAATGGTACGGGGTGTTGTCTTTTTTGATGATATCAGTGTAAAAAAAGGCAAGTGGAACATTCAAAATATCGGAAATTTCCTTTAAACGCCCTGCGCTCACGCGATTTAAGCCTTTTTCATACTTTTGGATTTGTTGGAAAGTGACACCTAAATGATGCCCTAATGTTTTTTGAGACATTTTTAGCACTTTTCGCCTAAAGCGAATTTTTTTGCCTACAAAAAGATCAACATTAAGATTTTGAGCTTGCATTTTCCCCCTCAGGTGCGAGCGCCCTCGCATTGGTATTCCGGGAGCTTGAAAACACTGAACCCTAGTCAGCATTTTGCTTTTAGTGCTTGGAGCACCTGGACATAGCAAAATCTCCCGGAATTCCGGGATACCCACATAGTGGGTTTATTTTTACGCTAGGGTTTCGGATTTTCAAGACCCCTTTTGATCGTTGCGTATGCGATCAAAACATTTTTCGATTCATAAAGTAATTTTAGGAGATTGGCAATAAAAATAGTTTTTCTTGAGACGGATAGATTTTTTTAAATAGGAGGTTGTTTGCCTTTCAAAGTTTTAAGGTTTGCTTACTCAACTCATGACATCAGATATGCATTTTACGAAGGTAAAACTTGGTTTTTAAGCTCAAAGGCACCGCTTACGGTATTGCTCTTAACCAATAACCAAAATGGCTTGTTTTGATGCGTCTGAGATATCATGATGATAGGGGAAAGCTTTTATGAGTAAAGAGCCCTCATGCAAAATAAACTCAAAACATTATAGATCTGATTGTTGTACATTTACATGTTTGTTTTAGAAGATATTTCTCAATGTTAGCGCCTATTTTACAATGGTGCTTCGTAAAGTATGTAGCGTAAAAGCCTCTATGAATGGGATAAAAGCTATATTGCTATCTTTACTGAAAAAAAGATGCTCGGACGGTACATACTCTCTGCCAGTTCAAAATATTACGACAGTTTTTGCCTTGAAAGGGAGCATAAGAGCTATTTTTTCTTTCTTCACGTGTTTTTATCTGTACGCTCTCTGCTTATAATGTGTAAGCGAAAAGGTTTTGATTGATTCAATATAAACAAATTTGAAATGAGAAAATATATTGGGCTTTCTCATGATGCATGTTTTTAAGAGGGGGATACGTTTATTTTCTCAGTGAAGAATTTGAGTATTTTAGATAAAAAACTCTATCAACGTCGTTGTTGTTAGAATTAAAATTTTTATGAGAAAAATGAGCATTGGGGAATGATAAGCTTTTGCTATCAAGCATTTTAGAATTTTGCACAACTTAATGATAACTTAGTTATTTTATCATTTCTTATGATCTCTATAGACGATAAAAAGTTGGGATATGGTTTGAGAAAGCAGATGACACAAGTATTATCTTTCGGTAAGTAGTTTTGAAGTAAAAGACAGCTTTAAATGACAAATAGAGATAGGTGCTCCATGAATGAACTTACCCATATTGAGACTATTATAGCGCATTATGATGCTGTTTTTTGTGATGTGTGGGGTGTTGTGCATAACGGTGTACATGCATTTGAACCAGCGTTGAAGGCGTTGTATAAAATCCGACAAATGGGAAAAACTGTCATTTTATTAACTAATTCTCCTCGGCTACGGGAAGATGTTGCTGCTCAATTACAAAGCATGAATGTTCATAGCGACTATTATGATGCCATTATCACTTCAGGGGATGTAACGCGCGATCTCATTCAGACTGCTCCACGTAAAGTTTTTTTCATTGGTTCACAACGTGATTTGGTGCTGTTTGAAGGGTTAGAGTGTGAATTTGTTGAAGAATGGGAGGCTTCTGTTGTCGTCTGTAGCGGTTTTCTTGAAGATTTTGACGAAGAACCCTCTGCTTATGAGGAGATGTTTCGTCGCATGCGGTCACGGAATTTACCTTTTATTTGTGCGAACCCAGATGTGATTGTCCATTATGGAAATAAAGAATTTTGGTGCGCTGGTGCATTGGCTCGTCTTTATCAACAATTAGGGGGGGAAGTGCGCATTGCTGGAAAACCTCACGCGCCTATTTATGAATGTGCCTTTGAAAAACTTCAAAAAATACGGGGAACAGTAGAAAAAAGTCAAGTTTTAGCTATTGGTGATGGTCTTTTAACGGATATTAAGGGGGCGGCTCACTTTGGTCTTGATGCCCTTTATATTATGGGGGGGATTCATCATTATGATTATACGCAAAAGGGTGTGGTTGATAAGCAAGCTTTGCATTCTTTTCTTGAACATCATGGTTATAAACCACAAGCAATCATGTGGGCACTTCAGTAATGACTAAATTTTTGCGTCTTCAGGGAATTCATATGTTTCCCTCGGCTTGGCGGGGAGCAGTGTTGGCACTTGGAAATTTTGATGGTGTTCATTGTGGGCATCAGGTGGTGTTGCAAAAAGCACTTGATTTCGCGCGTATAAAAAAGAAACCATCTGTTGTTTTAACGTTTGAACCCCATCCAAGAAGTTTTTTTCAACATTCAGCTCCTGTCTATCGTTTGACAGAGGCAGCTGAAAAAGCTGAAATTTTTAAAACCCTTGGTTTTGACGGCGTGATTGAACAGCCCTTTGATGCACAGTTTGCCGCTCTTTCAGCGGACGAATTTATTAAGTTGTTTTTAAAGGAAGTTTTTGATGTTTCAGTTGTGGTGACAGGCGAAAATTTTCAATTTGGTCATCAGAAAAGTGGAAATGTACATCTTCTTTGCCAAAGGGGAGAGAAATATGGATTTGAGGTTGTGCAAGTTCCTTGCGTTGCTCGTCCTCAAGAATCACAATCTTTGATTATTTCCTCGAGTTTTATTCGGCAACTTCTCTCACAAGGGGAAGTGGACAAAGCAGCCCATTTGTTAGGGTATCACTATCGGATACGCTCCAATATTATTCAAGGTGAAAAACTTGGACGTCTTTTGGGATTTCCTACCGCTAATCAAATGTTGCCTCCCCAAGTTCGTTTGGCTCATGGTGTTTATGCGGTACGTTTGCGTCGTGCGAACGGTGTTTTGTATGATGGTGTTGCAAGCTTTGGTTGTCGTCCAACGGTTGTTAAGGATGGGGCGCCCCTTTTGGAAACCTATTTGTTTGACTTTAACGACGACCTTTATGGGGAAAGCTGTACCGTTTCTTTTTTCCAGTTTTTGCGAGGACAAGAAAAATTTGATGGGCTTGAACCTTTGATTGCGCAAATGCATCGTGATGAAAAAAAAGCAAAAGAAATTTTAAAGACAGTACAACCATTATCAACGTTGGATAGGCTGCTTACTTTTAAAAATATGTCCTAAACTGATCTGAAAAAGAGAGAAGAGCCGTAAAAATAGCACTTAAAGTGATTATAATCACAAAGATATATTCCAAAACATCGTGGAATATATGTTTTTTCCGTTGTTGAGAGGGAGAATCGAATATCTGAAGATCTGATTTTGGCATCATTTTTTTCAAAGTTAACGTTATGGTTTTTGTTGTCATTCAAAACTTTACTGCTTGTTTCTTTCTGATACGTTAAAACTTATCACAAAAGATGCAGTAATGGATAAGTATAAAGTGTATTAGGCAATGATAATAATATAATGTGAAGAGGGAGAAAGGCTGTTTTTAAAATTTCTTGCGATCTTAAGCTTATAGTTTGATAAAATTTAATTGATGACTTTTTTTTATTTTAAAAGTTTATTGTTTCTTCTTTCTAATTTGGCTTATTATGTCATTTATGCTGTATCATCGTTTATGATGAGAGTTGGTTCGTGTAACCTTACGCATGTGATATTTTGTATTATGTAATGAATATTTTTAAAAAAGTTTTGTTTGTCGAGTCTTGTGAAGAAGATTAGTGGTCAGCAGCAGTTTTCGTGCTGACCAATCACGTAAACGAGAATGAAGCTGCTGGAAAATGCTTTAAGTTTCGTTTCTCTTGTATATTGTGATGGGGAATGCATATTAAGGAGACTGCGATTGATTGTAGATAAAAGAAATCATTGCGAGAAAGCAGGTGTATTGTTTCAAAATTTCTAATGCTTTTGATGGATAAAGGCACAATTTTGTTGTCGTAACACGTCAATCTTTCAGATTTTCAAGTTAAAAACTATCCATATATTTCCTTTGTCTTTCACAAATGTAACGCCTATAATGAAAAGGAAAGACAGTCTTGTAAGGATATGAAAACACAAAGCCAATAATGTTTTGTTGTTTTTGATAGAAATATTGGATAAAAGTTAGAACATCTTTCCAATCTATGTTCGGTCTATTCGTGACTGTATCGTATTGTTTTTCTTATAAAACTTTTTCTTTAGTGTTCCTCAATGCGAGCAGTATGTTTGAGATAAAGATTAAGGCGCTTTAATGCTCTCTCTACTGTTACAGCTTTTGTATGCTAGATGAGGAGAGCCCTATTGCATTATCCATTTGCGTATTCTCTGAAATCAATCTGCAGCCTTATTGGGGAAAAATATGAAGTTATCAAGGGAAAAATCAGTCCAGATAACTGTCTTTTTTAAATTCGGCTTTGCCACTTTCAAAAGTGTCCAGAGCAATATCTCTTAAATCGTGAAAATAACAGCTTCAGGCTTTTGTTGTTCTTTGCATAGGATATCAGGTCCCACAGGTAAAATAAAATGCTGGAATATCCTTGTTTTGCTAATTTATGCACTTCTTTTAAAGAAATATCTCTCAACGCTTCTCATATTCATTTTCATGATGGCTCTCATGAATGGTATCATGCAAGTTTCGTTGAGCGCTATCATCTTTATGCCTAATAAAAGAGCAATCCGACACCATCCGTTATATTGACAAGCTTTTAGTGTTGTACAGTCTAGGCTATTTGAGAGCGTTTATGAGAGGGATTTTTTCTTAACTCGTTTTATTTCACACGAACACTTCCTGCTTGTGACATGCAAGAAACACGCTTTTGATTGCTTCACTATAAATAGACTTGAGAGAATCTTACGGTATTAGGATTTCTCACTCAACGTGCAAAACAATTAATTGTTATAAATCAATATATTGTAGTTAATCATAGATTATGGCTTACGGCTTTTTTATAAAATACTCTGCATGCCTTTTATTCGGAATATGGGGTTTTCTTAGTGGTTTTACTGTCGTTTTAGGTGTCTGTGGCGTACGAATGAGTTCGTATTGGTAAAGGAAGAGAAAAAGAAGGTGGAGCAGTGATAAAAGGTGAGGTGAAAATAATTTTCTTCGATCATCATATGAATTTTCACGCATTTTTATGGCTTCGGGTGTGTATGCTTGTTGTATATTGAGCAGCAAAGCTTGCTTGTAGAGTTTTATGAAGTGGCAAGCCAAGGGAAAGGCGCAAGACAAAGATTATTGACAGATTGTTTTTTACAAATCGATGTGTATTTAAGAATTTTCGTCTTTTAAGGTGCGGAGGAAGTGTGCGAATCCTCTGTTTAAAGACGCGCTAAACGATAAAGATGCAGCGAGCGTGCTCCGTGATGACAATAGGCAAGAAGAGGCAGAGAGGCTGTTTTTAAAATTGTTTGCATGGCTTCAACAGCTGACTTTTCTATAGTTGGAGGAGAAATGGGAATGTGATAGGCTTTTATGCCATATTCATTTGCGACCGTTTTAATGCTAGAAAAGTCAGGTTGATGGAGCTCTTCGTGATCGGGGCGGTTACAGATAATTGTTTTAAAACCAGCTTGTGCCAATGTTTTGATATTTTCTATGCTAATTTGGGCGCTGATAAAAATATCAGGTTCAATTTGTTGTAAATTCATTTTTGTTTATTCCCAATTGCACGATCTTCACGATACCCTCTGGTCTGGTATATAGAAAGAACATAATGAAGGTAAGTTTTTCAGTGGCATCTTAACAAAAATATTCTTTTTGTCGAGAAGATCTATTTGGGAAAAATGAGCTGTAAGATGCAAAATATCTCACTCCGCAACATGTTCGTTATGCGATTTATGAAAGACGGATGTTTGGTCTTTATGGATAATCTATAGTGTTTACTAAACATAGACATTTCATTGTATTGCTTGTTTACACGCTTGCTAGAGGTATCCTTATTTTTCTTAAGCCCATTTTACTTTGTCGAGCGTCAAAGAGTATAAAATTCATGGATCAGCACCCTTTTTACGCTTATGAAGAAGGAAGTCGGTACCATTGTTATATTTGCCAACCCCCAATATTGTAATAGTTCTTGGTACTTGAGATTCTGCATAAGAAGCATTTTAAATCCTTTCTTGTACAGTTTTTACCCACACGCCAGCCCTGCTTGTACGTACAAGAGATATGATTTTGATTAATTTAATATAAGAGGCATGAAATGAGAGAATCTTCCTGATTTCGGCTCTCTCATTCAACGTGCAAAACAATGAATTCTCCTTATAGTTTGTTGTATATTCAGAGTGGAGCTTGTTTGTAGAGTTGCATTAAGTGGATTGCATGAAGGGAGAAGCCCAAAAGGCCGGCGCAAAATAAGAAGCTGGATCATTTACAGCGCATTGTTTACAGATCGACATGGATTTAAAAATCTTTGTTTTAGGGTGGGGAAGAAGAGCATGCCTCTTTTAAATTTATTTTGTTATTTTCAAGAATATCATCTTCATAATGTTTTGCTCATGTTAAAAGAATATTATAAAAAATTGCGGGCTATTGTTATTTATCCTGAAAATGGGAGAAATGGTTATTTTGCACGTATTGGATGCTTGTTTCTTTTATTACTTTCTGTATAATCGTAAAAACGATAATGCTGAAAGGCGTAATAAATGATCATTGGACTTTTGAATCAAAAGGGGGGTGTCGGAAAAACGACATTGAGTGTTAATCTTGCGGCCAGTTTTGCTCGGACCGGTGCAAGGGTATTGCTTATTGATGTTGATCCACAGGGAAGCGCATTGGATTGGGCTGCTGCGCGTGAAGATGCACCTTTGTTTTCGGTTATTGGTTTACCGCGTGCAACGGTTCACAAAGAGATTACACAGATTGGTTATGGTTATGATCATATTATTATCGATGGTCCTCCGCGTGTGACGGATCTTGCTCGTAGTGCTCTTATGGCTTCGGATTTGGTGCTTATCCCTGTTTTGCCTAGTCCCTATGATATTTGGGCAGCGGATGGAATTGTAAAGCTGATTGACGAAGCACGTGTTTATAAAGAAAATCTTAAATCGGCTTTTGTTATTAATCGTAAAATCGTCAATACAGCGATAGGGCGTGATGTGAACGAAGCTCTTGGCATATACCCCGTACATGTTCTTTCTTCTAGCGTTGCGCAGCGTGTGATTTTTGCAGAAGCAGCAGCACAGGGAAAGGCGGTTTATGAAGTTGATAAGCAAGGACCAGCAGCAGCAGAGATTGAAGCGGTTGCAGCGGAAATCAAGGAGTTAGCGCGATGAATAAAAAAATTAAAATCGGCACAAAACCAACGAATAAATCAATCCCTTTAACAGCGGATGCATGGGTAGGAAGCCACAAAGGGAGCATGAGTGGAGGTATGAAGCGCCTCACGATTGATATACCAGAAAGTTTGCATCGGTTGATTAAGGTCAGTTGTGCAAGTCGTGGAACTAAAATAGCTGATGAGGTCCGCGAATTGCTTTCACAAAAATACGGAAAAGTGTAAAAAAGGATACGATAATTTCGTTGCTTTGAATGCTTTTTCTAGAGATGATATTGATTGTTTTTATACGAAGTTAATAATAAAAGCGCTCTTCCTTTTTCACGATGGTTGCTTCATTCAAGTTGTTTTTCATAAGGTTCTGTATTATCTCATGAAAGAGCTATGAGTTTGCGAAAAATTCTCCGTTTCAAACTTTTCCCTATAAATGTGATAATCATCATACTACTTGTGATCTTATCCGCTAGATGAATAGATAAGTTTCTTCTTCCATAAAAATTATCTTGATAATGATTTAAAACATCAGGTTATTTTTTTGTTTATTTTACTTAATACATGCGTAAATAATGTAATTAAGAGTAGCGTTGATTATTTTTTTCTGTTATGCAGCAATCCGTTTTATTAAATTATATTCATGTTTATAAAGGGGGGACAAAAATAAGTAAAATTTACTGATATTGACGCGCTATAATTTTTCCTAATAAACAAAAGAAGTCATTGAGTATATTATAGAAAATATTTCTTACATTTATATGATTTTATAGTCTTAAATAGTTAATGCCAGTTGTAATGGTACGCAAGGCAATAGGCTTTTTTCTTCAATTGGAATGTATAAGATCGCTTTTTTAGCATTTCTATTGGCTTTTAAAAAGTACAGGGGGACTTAAAGCTTTCTTTCTTTTCCGGTGGTTTAGAAATGATAAGAGCGCAATTAGTTGATTAAAAGCTGTATTCTTTCGTTTGCAGGGAATTTGCAATGGGTATAGGCATGACGAATTTTGGGTAAGATATCGTGCTGCTTCTCGTTACTAAGAGGTTCTTGAAGGAAAAGAAATGATTAAAAAGCTTTTTGAAAATGCACAATGAACCGAATGTACAATTTTAATCGGGTGCTAAATTGTGTCCTAAACTTTGTAAATTTGAAAAAGGGGAATTTATTGATGAATAAAGCCATTATTATAGCATTGCTGGTTTGTACTGGACTTTTCGTTGCTGGTTGCGAAAAAACTTATAGCGTAGCGGAATTTAAGAAAGATCCCAAATTACTCAATCAGTGGTTAGAGAAATGTTTTATTGCAGGAAGTTTTGATTCAAAAAATTGTAAAAACGCAGAACAAGCTGAATTAGAAACTCGTAAAAAATGGGGAATTTTTGGCTCTGGAAAGGACGACCAAGAAAAAACTGAAGATAAAAAGGAAGGGAATTAAATTATGAATAAAGTCATTATTACAGCATTGCTGCTTTGTACTGGACTTGCTGTTACTGGTTGTGAAAAAACTTATAGTGTAAAAGAATTTAAAACAAATGAAAAATTATACGAGGAATGGGCAAAGAAATGTGAGAACGATGGTTCACCGCTCAAATCCTCTCAAAATTGTAAAAACCTTCGACAAGCATATGTAGAACTTTTTTTAAGGCCCTAAATTGTGTCCTAAACTTTGTAAATTTGAAAAAAGGGGAATTTTATTGATGAATAAAGCCATTATTACAGCATTGCTGGTTTGTACTGGATTTGTCGTTTCTGGTTGTGAAAAAACTTATAGCGTAGCGGAATTTAAGAAGGATCCCAAATTACTTGAGCAATGGGCAATGAAATGCATGATATCAGAGGATTTAGATTCTCAAAATTGTAAAAACGCAGATAAAGCGTATCGTGAAGTTCATGCCCGAGATTGGCCTGGTTCAAGCTTTGTACATGATGACGAGAAAAAAACTGAAGATAAAAAGGAAGGGAATTAAATCATGAATAAAGTTATTATTACAGCATTGCTGCTTTGTACTGGACTTGTCGTTGCTGGTTGCGAAAAAAACTACAGCGTAGCGGAATTTAAGAAAGATAAAACATTACTCGAAGAGTGGGCAAAAAAATGTGAAAAGCTGGATCAATCTTCTATGGAGAAATCTAAAAATTGCCAACATGCCAGACAAGCATATATGGAACTTATGTTTGGCATTAATTAAAAACATACAGTTCAATAAATAAGGAATTGTTTAGTTCTTGATTCTATTACGTTTTTTAGGATCTCTCTAACTTTTAGAGAGTCTTTTTATGGCTTCAAGAATTAGTCGTTTACGATCAGTACTCTTTGTGTAAACGGATGCTATACTGTCATTTGTTCAGCCCAAAAGTGCTTTCAATTGTAGATAGTATTGCCTCCCAATGAGTTGTTATGTGTTACTGCTAATTTCGGAAAAATTAGGAGGAAACATTTGTTTGGAAATTACTTTCTCTGTTTTAATAAAGAGAAAAACATTCTGAATAGAATTATTATCGTTTCATACTCAAATGTTTTTCTCAAACTATTTTTAAAAAATTTCTTTTGATTTGAGAATATTATAACATTCGTTAAGTTGTGAGGCCGTTTTGCTAGGACGGTTTTGCCGGATGTGTGAGGAATTGAGTGCTCTCCACATCTTTTCATTTTTCTCCTCTCTTTTCTGAGTTTGCAAGGTTTTTCCTTGTTATTTTTTTATCTTAATTGTGTCGTGATATTATCATATTGAGCGGTGGAGCGCATATAAAACTTTACGTATGAGGTGTTTTTTGTTCTCGAGTGTGTGATGAATGTTTTTCTGAATAACACTTTGATTTATAAAAATAATTTAATTATTTTATACTGAATAAGGATCTCGAATAACGTAAGATTCTCTTATTCCAAATCTGTTCTCGGTTGAATTAATTAAAACCATCTTCTTGCATGGTACAAGCGGGGAGAGCCGTGTGGATAAAAACTGTTGAAGAAAGACGTAAAAATGCCTCTTATGAATTATCTCAAGTGCTAAAGGTTTTGTTGGCAACATTTGGGGCTGGAAAAGTGTGTGATGCTGCTGGTTTATTCTCTCATAAGGGTAAAGATGGTGTTCAATAGATTATCATAAGCTTCATGAAATATTATTCTTTAGAATTGTGATATGCCCTGAAGGGGAAATTTACTCAATAAAGAGACAAATTATTTACAGATCATATCTGATAGAAAATTTCGTTTTTTAAGGTGGGAGTGAAGTTGAGATTCAAGATAGCGTGAAAAGACGGACACTGATGGGTAAAAATGCATACAAAAAGCAGAGTTTATACTCAAATAGTTGCAAGCGATGTTTGAAATTAGGTGTGTGGTTTATCTGTAGAATTAAAATTTTGCTTTGCTCTTATGTGAAATTAAGATGCTCATTTGCACAGATTATAAAAAGCCAAAAGAGTATGCTTAGTATATTTCTATTACGAGAACTAAAATAACAACAAAAGCATTGATGGTGATAATCAAGGTTGAATAAAGCATAGCGGCTTTTACGAGATCAGCCATAAAAACCTCTTTCTGTTCTTTTTGAGGTGATTTTATGAATAACAATATGTTACATATCTGTAATATATGCTGATACAACATATTCGGCAAGCTTAAAATCGTTCCTTTTTTTATAAAAGCTTAAGGAGTTGGAGTATTGTGAATCCTAAAAAAGAAAGCTTTAAAAGGACTATTGATTGATTTTGTAAGTTTTGTGTTGCTGGAAACTTTTTTTATCCTGTTATGCTATAAAGCACTGTCATTTATAACGGTAATATAAGACATATAAGTTTTCTTGGAACGTTTAAGTATTTTTTAGTGTACGATGAATATTCGTAGGTTTATTTGTTGAGCCTTTCGTTTAAGTGAATCAGATGAGGGGAAAGTCAGGAGAAGATCGTTTGACAAAAATTCGAACTGCGTACAGAGCCGATTGAGTTAAGATCTTGGTCCTTTAAGGTGAGCGGCGGAAGACAAAAATGTTTTCTGATCGTTTATCTCATAGAAAGATTGGTTAATGCTGCTCTAATGGGGCATGTTTTGCACAAAAGTAAAGAACGCTCCAAACGAAATATACTTATGTTATATATTTGTATTGCATATTTATGTACTTGTTTTAAAGAAATATCTCTTAACGCACACGAAAGACATTTTACGATGACATTCGTAAATGGTATAGCGGTAAATGTGAATAGTATAACAGTAAAGCTCTCGTGAAATAATATAAACTTTGAATAATATAAAATCTATAAAATGCTATCATCTTTATACTTATGAAAGAGCAAGTCACAATCATCGTACGCTTGCTTCCAATGTTTATTATAGTTCTTGGCATTTGCTAAGGTTCATAAGAAGTCTTTTTCTTTCAGCGTATTTTATCAACACATCAGCGCGTTGTTTGTGATGTGCAAGCAAGTGATTTTAATTTATTCAACATGGAATAGATTTGAAATGTGATGATTATGAAAGAGAAGAGCTGCATTTAAAAGGTTGAAAACGAGAGAAAGATCGTAAACAAAAATTGTACCTTGATTATAAAATGATTGTTTCTCTGTTTTTATACCAGTAGCGCATGTAAAGTCGCGATATTAAGAGCAAACTGTGTTATGGAATGAAATAATCTGTAAGAAGATGCTGTGAAAATTCTGAAAATATCAATGGGGGGAGCGTTAAGCATTATGCATTGGATAATATTTTGATTTATAGATGATAATCTATCGTTATTCAACTTGAATTAGATCCCTTAATACTGGAAATTTTTTCATTCCAAATCTGTTTCGTGGTGAATTAACCAAAACAATGTCTTTTGCAGTTACAAGCAGGGAGCTCTCATGCGCAGAGAAATTGTACAAGAAAGGCCATGCTTTATGAACCGTCTCAAGTGCCAAGGGTATCAGAACATAAGGGGTTAGAAAAATATGTGATGGTGCTGGCTTGCTTCTTTTATTAAGCGTAAAGTGCTCAATGGATTTTATACATGTCATGGAAGATTTATCATTATACCATTGATGGGCCGCGGTGCGAAATAGGCTTGGGTGCACTTAAGAGAAATTTCTTTAAAACAAGCGCGTAAATATGCGATTGAAGACGTATCGAACTGATTGGCTAAGAAACTCTTGAAAAGGTTCAAAAAATCTTATATAGTCGTTCATTGCAAAGAAAAGCGAATGATAATTTAAAAAAGGAAGATTGATGGCTGTTTAGCTATTTGAAGATGTCTTTTTTTATATTGCTGTATGGCTGATCTGTTCAAAAGAACATTCTTTTTGTGTTTTATGCGAAATACTGCATGTGTGCAGAAAGAGCATGGGAGAGGGGGTGTCCTTTTGAATGGGTGCAAACTGATCTTGTCGGGCGCCATCTTATGGGGCGCTGGAAGGTATACAAGTTTAAGTGCAGAGAGAGCCATAAGGTTATGGAGGGTAAGGTGCTTCTATCAGTAAAATGCTGAAATTTTTAATGGGCTTACGTCTTTATATGCTGCAAGATAGGCTGCGTTTTTTTGTCGGCAGATATTTTTGTGGCTGAAGTTCTCGTGAAAGCATTGTTATTTTCTGTTGAAGATGAGCTCGTGATAAAATCGGCAAGGCGAAATAGACAGAGCAAATATGGAAGTTTCGATATTGCTGGAAGGTTTAAGTCTATAGCGTTTTTATGGACTAGTATAGCCGCAATGATGGTTTTGGAGCAAAGCAAGAAAAATATTTGAGAGAACGCGTTGAAAGTTGAAGTGGTATACGCTTTGAAGGATTGTCGTGCTGTTGTTTGAGCAATGTTTGCACCACGAGCTTGGTTGAGTGTATCAGCATTGAAGAGAACCTGTTTAATCTCCCTCATTTAGAAAGTAAGATTGAACAATAGTGTTGAAGGGGAAGTAAAAATGTCTGTAGTGCAATATGGTGATGATAGTTTTGCGGCAAAAGCAAAAGTTCTTGATAACAACCTTATTGATCGTGATTGGGCGATGACAAAATTTGTTGCTGCTGTTAAAGGATTAGCTCAAGTTGTTGATTATGAAAGCAATATGCTAGAGAGTAGTGGTGTTCCAGATTACGAAGAAATAAATTTGCGTAAAATACGTGGTTTGCGTGATCTTAATAAATCCATGAGTGATGTGAAGCGCTATATGAATCAAGATATTGAGCATGAGGTTGAAAGTTTGTTGTCTGATTTACAAGAAAAATTACAGCGTAATAGTGAATTACTTCAAACACATTTAAATGCAGTTAATGATCTTTCTAGAGCTATACAGCTATCTGGACGTGCAAAAGAAATAGAGGAATAAATTCAAATCTGATTAATACGGGCTGTTCTAAGTAATGACAATGATTAGGTAGGGCAGTTGATTTAGATAAATAGTGCGTTTAGTGAGTAGACTTGTTTTAAGTGCATTTGGATATTTAAATTATTATCCTGATGTACTGTAAAATGCTGTTCTTAAAACAATGTCTTTTAAGGTGTCGTGATGTGAACCGCATGCTGTGGGAAGCTGGCTGGAAGAGGACTAAGAGAAGGCGGATTATTTACAGAGCATTGTTTGCAGACTGAGTTAATAGGGAGCTTCATTTTTTAGTTTAGGGAAGGCGATTAAGAGGATATTTAGACCAGCCTGTGATGCCTTAAAAACAGCTTCCTTGGGGTGTGGTAATGTAAGGTTTATACATTGAGTCTTTTGCTTGCATTTAGCAGATCTGGCGGCGACTTACTCTTCCTTGCCTTAAGGCAAAGTACTATCAGCGCTGGAGTGTTTCACGGCCGAGTTCGGGATGGGATCTAGTGCGTTCACTCCGCCATAACCACCAAGTCAGCAAAAAGCATGAATGATGAAGAGTATGTGATGAATATTGCCTATAAGCTTCATGGAATATTGTCCTTTAAAGTGTGGTGATATGACGCGGTTCGTTGTTTAAATCTATATGCTTGAGATAAAAATTAAAGCGGTTTATTATTTCCTTCTGCTGTTTTTAGTTTTTGTATGTCAGATTGGAGAGAGCATCCAGATCTGAGTGGATATAGTGCGTATATCTTTGTTGGCGTAATATTTGAAATGGGGAGGCAATCTCATTGGGAAAGAATAAAGAGGTAGAAATCAGCTTCCCTCTGTTCCGCCGTTCTTTAATTTAGCTTTATGTCTTTCAAAAGTATCTAAAGCACTATCTGTTAAATAATGAAGATTCCGCATTGTTTCACGCTTTTTTATTGTGTTTTTTACTGCGGGCATGTCCTTCATGCACGACAAAATACTCAAAATAGAATGGATTTGTTATTCCTAATTCACGGCCTTGTTTTAAAGAGATATCTAAGCTCTCAAGTCTATTTCGTGATGGTGTTTGTGGGGCGGCGCAACGACATCTTTGATACAACGGTGCTTGTGAATGGTATAATAAGAAAGTTCCCATGGAAATAATATAAAATCTATAGGGCGCGACCATCTTTATGCTTAATAAAAGAGCAAGTTGATATTGTTATATTTTTCAACACTGTCATATTCTTTGTTTGATCCCAATGTTGCTACAGCCCTTGTCACTTGAGATAGTTCATTAGAGGCATTTTTAATCCTTTCTTAATAGTTTTTATCCCTATGGCTCTTCCCCCTTGTCACTTGTAAGAGATATGGTTTTTGTTGATTCAACATGGAACAGGTCTAAAATGAAAGAATCTGACGATATTCTGGATTCTCATTTAACATGGAAAACAATTAATTGTCTTTATAAATCAATATCTTGTCTTATAATGGAGCTGCTGTAGAATTGAGATTTTAGAGGAAAAACTTGCCTTTAAGAATTTATACCAGATACTAGTCTTTATAGTAGGTATATTAAATGTACATCATCTAAAATAAATGGAGCGTCCACAGCGAAGAAGGGGCTGACTTTTTTTAAATCGGCATGAATGCTTATTCTGTTGTGCTGTAAAAACATCATCGCTTGAGGTGTGGTGATAATATAAGACATAAAATTTTATGCATGGGGTATTTTGATGAGAGAATGTTATGGTATTTAGCTTTTTATTCAATATGCAAAAGAAATATTATAAGTCAAAATCTTCTTTGATGTGATAATGATTTTTGAGAATTAAAAAAAATATATAAATTTAAATAAAAAAGCAGCACTTTGTGCTGCCTTTTTTATTTAAGTTAAAATTAACTTCTGCTTTAGAAACGATAACGTATTCCGCCAGACAAATTGGTGCCAGATACACCGGCTTTTTGCAGTTTTTGCCGATAGCTGATATCGGCGTTTAGTACGATATTTTGAGAAAGATATGCATTCACCCCCATGCCTCCCTCAACTGAAGAGCCGGTAGGATCAACATGAAAGGTATCAGCAATTTTTATTGTTTTACCATCGCCAAAAGTTCTGATAACATTCATTTTACCATAGAAGGAAACAGCCTTGTTTTCTTCAACAGCCATTATCGTTTTTGTTAAACGTCCACCAAAACGGATCAACCATTGATGTGGATTGCCCATGTCTACTTTTAAGCCATTGGTATCTGAGAAAATATCAAACATGAGATTTTGATAAATGAATTGAGCTTGTGGTTCAAAGACAAGCCCTTTTGTATCGGTTGCTAATTTCTGACCAATGGTTGCAGATATATTAAGCATCTCGGTACCATCCAATTTTGCGGCATTCCCAACAAGAGCTGTGGTAATATTTCCTTTTAAGGTTCCGTAAGAAAGAAGAGCGTTGACATATATACCGTTGCTATGCTGGATGCCGCTATAAGCGGTAAGTG
The DNA here is from genome assembly GCF_042196445.1 of Bartonella sp. AP11XZML. Taxonomy (NCBI): domain Bacteria; kingdom Pseudomonadati; phylum Pseudomonadota; class Alphaproteobacteria; order Hyphomicrobiales; family Bartonellaceae; genus Bartonella; species Bartonella sp. AP11XZML. Next base: position 11,595 of record NZ_JBHIQF010000096.1, on the reverse strand, counting down.
ACCATTTATCAAGCGTTGTCTTTTCAGAATCTTGCATCTCTTTTGGCGTAAAGGCAAGCTTTCCGTACGTTCCTAAAAGACCAAAATGTGCGCTTATGTCTTTGCTTTCTAAGGCGGCTAATATGCCCCCTAATTGTAAGGCAGTATAGTTTACATCAGCACCATAACCATAGTGCAGTGGATCGCGGTTGGAAGATAGGGTGACCTTCTCGCCGTAGGAAGAGAAAAAGATACCATTCTTTTTATTGTCTTTTGCCCCAAATACTGTTGTTTGCATATTGTCTAACAACGTGTTTTGATTGTTTACATCAGTAAATCCAGCAGAAAATAAAGTATTAGATATGGTTAAATAGTTTGCTACCTGTGGTAAAAGGGCTCGAACTTTTTTGTCTTTATCAATGTAGGCATTCTGTAAGCGGAAATCCCAGAAATCACTATTCTTCTTGCCAAAAAGATTTTGGCTCTCATGAGATGTTCCAGGCTTATAGCCTGTGAGTACATATTTATAAGGTTGTTTCCCTATTGTCATATAGTTTCCTGCTAACGTGAAGGAATTTTCGTTTGCTTGTCCGGAAACTTGAATGATTGAAATCCCATGTGTCCCTAAAGGAAGAGAAGCCATCTTCTCTGCCCAAACAGCAGAGCTATCGGTTTGGAGATTGATGTGAACAACAGTACTTCCTGAGACATCACCATTAATCACAATGCGATCAGTTTGTTGTTCTGTGATAGGAGAATGTTTATCCCATTGAGTGTTTACATAAATCTCTGCAAGACCCGCTGTACTATAAACTGCTGCTGTGTGAGTTGTTTCGTCTTCTTGCGAAAGGTTAGATCCTATAAACAGAGTTTGATAATGTCCCTCAATGGGCTTGTCAAACATAATGGCACTGTTTGTAAGATGCAATTCAGAAAGATTAGAGTATGATTTTTCATCAACACCAAACTGTCTATAGTCATTTAAAATATTATCATTATTTGTGGCATTTTTATTCGCCTTTACAAGCCATTTCGTCCTCTCTTTTAGATCAAAAACTGTTCTATTATCTTTAGAAGTTCTTACCCGACCTTCTAAAGAAGAGTGGTCTGCAACTAATGTAATGGTGTTTGTGGAGGCACTTTCGTTCTTGATATTTTTTAATAAAATATCGGCATGAACTTCTGAATTTTTAAGGTTGACTTCCCCGTTTACGCCTGTTCCATAAAGGTTGATACCGCTACCATGTTCAACGAAAAGCTTTGTATTCTCTAGGGTTACTTTATCAGCAATATTGGCTACATCTTGTTCTTGAACGGCATTGGTGTTCCTTTCAGCATTGCGTGTATATCGTTTTCTAGGGGCATTATACGGATTGTTGCGGAAAATAATACCGTCTGCTTCATAATTTCCCGTGACATGGACGCTTGAATCCTTAAGTTTGATTGTGCCCTCCATGTTTACCAAACCAGCTGTTTCTGCTGTTACAGTAATGCCTGTAGCATCAATTTCTCCACCATCTGATACACTTAGTGCAACAAAACGCGCATCAACTGTTCCCCCTATCATGTTGACTTTTGAATTATTTCCCTCTGCATGTACAGCAAAACCATTGTCTTGAATTTTTTTGTTATGTAGCGTTATGATCTTACCGTTTTTAGCTTCAACTCCAGCGCTTATATCCTCAATTTGTGTAGACTTTTCAGGTTGTTTTATTGGTGATATTGGTTTTTCAATCTCTGATTTTTCAGATATTTTTTGTGCAGATGAAGATTGCACTGGCGCTGGTTTTGCAGATTTTGGTGGTACCAGTAATGTTGTTTTTTCAGTTTCTACTCTTAAAGATATTGGCTGTGCGAGTTCTGGTTCATTAGATGTTGGTATTTGCTCTGTTGTTGGTTTTGTAGGTTCCGTTCTTGTAGGTTCAGACTTTGTAAGTGCTGGTTGTAAATTCGGTGAAGGTTGTGTAGGTTCTGGCTGTGAAGACACAGCAGAATTTGATAGTGTTTTTTCGCTGGAAGAGTCTGCAGAAGAGGAGGGCGTCCCTGAACGTCTTCTAGATTTTGCTTCCATTCCTGTTGTTGAAGATTGTATAATAGGAGTGTTTTGTGTTGTAGGGTTAGATTGTACACCTTCTGTAACTTTAGTCTTTGGTGTTTGTGTACTTCCTTGACTAAGATCAGAGTTTTGTTTTGAAGAAGAAATTATATTTCCAGCTGAATTTCCTTCAAGTTGTGTTTTGGGAGTTAGAGTGCTTGTAGAAGTAGGCGTTGTAAGTTTACTTCCTGTAGAAATAGGGCTTGCGCTCGTTCTTGTGGAGCTAGGTGCTGTAGGGGGAAGGAGGCCATTAGGGGTTGAAGATGGATATGATGGCATAACTTGCCCGATTCCATCATATAGATCTTTATACGGATCAAAAACTCCGGATAGATTTATTTGTGACTTGACACGAGCAGGTTGTAGAGAAGAAGAATCTATCGTTGTTGATGGATTTGTACTATGAATAGCATAAGACATACTGGTGGAAGAACAAAACAGAACTCCAGAAACTGTGTATAGTAAGAAGCTTTTTTTCATATGGATGTATTCCTAAAATATTTCTCCCCTCTCTCATAAAAAATAAAACTTTGGCCTCATTATGTCTCTTTTGTAAGAGACAAAACGAAACATAATGAGAGCGCGTTATATTTCAAGATAGGAATACAAGTATTTTTAAAAGTGATAGCGCATTCCAGCGGCAATATTTATTGCAGAGATGCCAGCTTTTTTGAATTTATGTTGATAGCTGATATCACTATGAAGCTCTATATTTTGTGATAAGTGCGCCTGAATACCAAAACCACCTTCAATTAAAGATTCCATAGCAGCAAGCGAAAAGTTTTCACTAAAAGTTTTGATCATGTTCAGTTTTCCGTAGAAGGAAAGGGCATGGCCTTTGTTTTGTGTCAAACGTCCACCAATACGGAGCAACCATTGATGAGGTTTGCTTATGTCTATTTTAGAGTTATCGCCATCTGATTTAGAGTTATCGTCATCTGATAAAGAACTCTTCTCTGATAAAGAACCAAGCATGAGACGTTGATAAACAAGTTGTGCTTGCGGTTCTAGGATTACACCTTCCAAACTGGTTGACAGTTTTTGACCAACAGTTGCAGCGGCTCCTAATGTTTTACTATTCTTCACTTTTGAGGTATGTTTGATGAGAGCTGTAGCGTGATTTTCTTTGAAAATTCCATAAGAGAGAAATGCACTTGCATAGATGCCACTGTCATGCTGAATATTTCCATATGCGGTGAGTGACCATTTATCAAACATATTTTTTTGAAAGCTCTCCTTGTTTTTAGGAGTAAAAGACAATTTCCCATATGTTCCGAAAAGACCAAAGTTGCTGCTGATATTTTGATCTTTTAGCGCTATTAGTGTTGCTCCTGCTTGCAATGCAGCATAGCGAATATCTGCTTGGATACCATCTTGTTTTGCTTGAACCTTAGAAGAAAAGGTGCTTTTATTGCCATAAGAGGATAAGAAAACGCCTCTCTCTGGATGATCTTTGGGTTCAAACATTGTTATTTGCATATTGTCTAACAAGATATTTTGATTGTTGACATCACTAAACCCAACAGCAAACATCGCAATAGGCATGGTTAAAGAACTTTCTCCTTGTGGTGTAAGAGTTGTGCTTTTTTCTGTTCCACCAAGAGAAGTAGAAGCTGCGGTTGCTTTATCATCATCTGTAAGTTTAGAGGAGCTCTCTGTCGCAGCGGTAGCGGTATTCTCAACCTTTGGGAGCAATTTCATATGCGCTTTTTCTGATGTATTAAGAGTCGTTTTTGATTCCGAGGAAGTGGTGTTTGTTTGGGGATCAATATCAGATTGCGAATTTTCATTTATTTTAGGCTGTGTAATTCCATGACCTGTTCTTATGGATGAAGTGTCCGTTGGAGGAGGGGATGTTTTTTCTTTTCTCTCCACGTTGGTTATTCCATCCGCGTTCAAAGTCTCTAATACTGCTTTGCGTAAAGTATTGGAAAGTTCCTTGTTTTGTCCTTGTAAGGCAGTATCCACTTGTGCCGCCTTATGTAATATTTCTGCTGTATTTTGCAGTTTGTGCCAATCACGATTGTCTTGGCTTACCCATTGTTGGTGTGCAGCATTAACACGCTGTTGGTTATCAGCTTCAAGGATTGCTGCCGCCTTTACGGCATCGGAAACTGCTTTGTCGTAGCCACGTAATAAATTTTCTCTTGTTTTTAATCGATTCTGACGTAATTGTTCAAGTTTTGCTCTGGCTTGCATTATGCGGTCCGCATCACGATTAAATTGCTCTGACATAGCACGAGCGTATATAGAATCTCTTCCTTTCTGCATTTCCTCTCTATGATCAGGAGTTGCATAACGACCGATCCCTGAGAAATATCTGTTAATTTGAGTTCCTGAATCATCTAATGCTTCTTGAAGTACTTGATTGAAGTGCAAATTATCCTCCATCATGGCGCCAGAGGCTATCTTCTCAAGATTCTTTTCTGCTTGTGTTGGTGTGTTTATTAAATCAATGGCATGGCGATATTGTTCAGGTAATTTCATAATCCCTTCAATGGCATGGCGTTCCTGGGGGCTTAGAGCAGAGGCGGTGCTGGTAGATGTGAAATTAAAAGAAGAAAAAAATAAAGCACAAGCGGCTGTACATAACAAAAGATTCTTATGCATAGAGATGTTCCTTAAGATATTTTCTTTGTTTTGCTAAAAATGAACTACTTTTTGACACATTACGGTTTTTTGTAATGTAGTTAAGCAGCACTGTTTTCATCTCAGCGCTGCTTATGCGTCAAAATAGAGAGTTAAGATTTCTAAAAGCGATAACGCATTCCTCCGGAAAAATTAATTCCAGAGAACCCAGCTTTTTGAAGTTTATGTTGGTAATTAACGTCAGTATGAAGTGCGATATTTTTAGAAAGCTGCGCGTTAATGCCAAGTCCACCTTCAAGGGAAGAGCCCATAGAATCGAGATGGAAAGATTCCATAACATCGATAGTGCGCTCCTCACCAAAAGCTTTGATGACATTCAATTTACCATAAAAAGAAAGAAAACGATCTTTTTCAATAGGAAGTATTGTTTTTGTTAAACGCCCTCCAATACGGACCAACCATTGATGAGGGGGCTTTATATTAACTTGGAAGCCATCAATATCTGAAAGAGTGCCAAAGGCAATATGTTGATAAATAAGTTGTACTTGTGGTTCAAAGGACAGCCCTTCAACACCAGTTGCTAATTTTTGTCCAACGGTAGCTGATATATTTAATGTATCCGTATTGTTTAATTCTGTGGTGTTGCCGATAAGGGCTGTTGTAATATGTCCGTTTAAAATGCCGTAAGAGAACAGTGCATTAATATAGAGACCATTGTCATGGTGGAGATTTCCATATGCCGTAAAGGACCATTTATCCAGTATGCTTTTGTCAGAACCTTCCATGTCCTTTGGCGTAAAAGCGAGCTTTCCATATGTGCCTAAAAGACCAAGATTCGCGGTTATATTTTGATTTTCTAACGTTGTTAATGTCATGCCTGCTTGTATAGCAGCATAGTGAACATTAGCACCATAACCATATTCCAATGGACTACGGCTGGAAGATAACGTCATCTTGTTGCCATAAGTCGATAAAAATATCCCTTTTTGTTTATGACCTTCTAATCCAAAAACTGTTGAGTGCATATTATCTAACAGTGTATTTTGATTGTTTATATCAGCCAAGCCAGAGGAGAATATTGCATTATGCATAACCAAATAGCTTGCCATTTGAGGAACAAGAGCTTTGATTTTTCCTTCATCATCAAGAGTCGCATTTTGTAGACGGAAATCCCAAAACTCTTCACTTTCTTGCAAGAGACTTTGCTGTTTGTCAGCTCTCCCACGGCTGGATGTTGGTCCATAGCCATTTAATACATATTTATAGGGCAATCCACCCATTGTAGTGTAGCCATTTGCCAGCGTGAAGGCGGCTTCCTCTGCTTTTCCAGACACCTGAACAAGTGAGAGACCACGCGCATTCAAAGGAATTGAAACTTCATCATCATCGAATGGTTCTGCACGCTTTGAAAGATTGTTGAAATAGATCGTTGTGGTGCCTGAGACATTACCATGAACGAGAACACGGTCAGTTTTTTGTTGTTCTTTTATAAGACCATTACTCCATTCGGTATTAAAGTAAATCCTTGCGTTGCCCAATGCATTGTAAACCGTTGTTGCATCGGAGCTTCTGTTTTGCTCTGCTTTCGCAGCTTCAGCTGTTGGCTGTTTTCCCACATGCAAGGTTTGATACTGATTGTCTGCTAGTTTATGCGGCGCATTAAATATAATAGAGCTATTATTAAGGTTCAATACTGAGACAATAGACTGTGCACGTTGTTTAATATCAGTGAGCAAGTATCCTTTAGAGCTGTCAAATTCTTTGTCTACTTCAAATTGACTAATCTTTAGGGACCACTTGCTGTTATTGTTGAGAGTAAAAATCGTTGTATTTTGAGGTAAAGTCTTTGCTCGTCCTTCTATAATCGAATTGTCAGCGCTTAATATAAAAGTGCGAGGATCGATATCTTTTGAGTTTTCTGGGATTTTATTTTTTAATAATATATCAGAACGAATTTCTGAACTTTTAAGTTCTACCGCAGCAACAGATTTTGCATAATCTGGTCCTAGAATACCAATACCATTTTCAACAAGAAGTTTTGTGTTGGTAAGAATTGCTTTATTGATAACTTTTTCGCCCTCTTTTACTTGGGAACTTGGGATGTAATCAAAAAGGATACCACGACTTTTGTGATGTCCGGAAACATTTATGATTGAATCTTCAATATGGATGATGCCGTTTGAAATTTCTAAACCACGGGAATTTGATTTTCCTACAGTTTTTTTAGCATGAATACGTCCACCTGTTGTTGCGGTAAATAAATTTGAGTCTGAACGCATTGTTGAATTTGTAATGGTGATAAAGGCTTTGTCATCAGCAACCACTGTTGTATATGCGCTGCGGATAAAAACGTTATTAAAGGTTTTTTCTTCTCCTGCTTTATCCGCACGAGCCATAACCATTGTAGGAGCTGATGTATTTGCATAAGTTGAACCGAAATGAGAAAAAATCAAAGTTCCAGCAATTGTACATAACAAAAAATTTTTCTTATAAATATATTTCTTACACATAGATATGCCTTTAGTATTTGGTATGCTTTGATGCTTACTTCATTCCCCTGATGGCGCAAGTACCCAGACAGTTTCTATATCATTATGTTTTTATTGTAAACAACAAAACGAAACATTGCGTCGTGTTCTTTATCGTTTAAAAAATGATTTTAGAAGAGCTTTTAAAATAGAGATTGCAGTTAGAAACTATGAATTGCAGAAAAGCTAGATTGATCAGTATTCCGTTTAAAAGTGTTAAGAAACAAAATATTTTGCAAGGATGTTTGTTGCTTAAGGCTGTTGTTATGGAAACTTTACAAAATTTTTGGAGAAGCTGTTGTTGTGTGCTTACAAAAAGCTTTTAATTGATTTTCTTACACAGATAAGTATTCATTTAGAGATAACAGATTTTATTACATTTGGTTTGAGTGAGATTAATTGGCTCAAGAAAGGTGGTAGAAAGAATAGTTGTTAACGGTTCTTTCCGATAGATTGTAAAAAGGCAGTACATTTGCACTGCCTTTTATTAAAATGAATAGAATATAAATTGTTTTTTGCGTTTTCTTAAAACTGATAGCGTATTCCGCCTGAAAAGCTTGCTCCGGATATACCAGTTTTTTGAAGCTTATATTGATAGTTAACATCAGCATGAAGGGCGATATTTTGTGATAATTGTGCATTTACACCAAATCCACCTTCAAGGGCAGCTCCTATAGAATCAAGGTGGAATGGTTCACCAATCTGTATCGTACCATTGTTAGAAAAAGCTTTAACAATATTCAATTTACCATAGAAAGAAAGAATACCGCCGTTTTCAATAGAAAGCTTCGTTTGCGTTAAGCGTCCACCAACACGCACTAAGTATTGATAAGGATTTCCCATATCCACATCAAAGCCATCGACATCTGAGAGTGTGCCAAGCATGAGGCGTTGATAAACAAGTTGTGCTTGTGGTTCAAAGACCAATCCTTTCCTACTGGTTTCGAACTTTTGTCCAATGGTTGCTGATGCACTGAATGTATCAGCATTTTTCAATTCTGCAGTCTTTCCTATGAGAGCTGTGGTGATATCTCCCTTGAGCATTCCATAGGAGAAGAGTGCATGGATGTATATCCCATTATTATGGCGCAGCCCACTATATGCAGCAATTGACCATTTATTGAGTGTACTCTTGTCAGCACCTTCCATGTCTTTAGGGGTGAAAGCTAATTTCCCATATGTCCCCAAAAGACCGAAATTGGCGGTCATGTTTTGATCTTCTAGAGCTGCTAATGTAATGCCTGCCTGTAAAGCTGCATAGTGAATATCGGCACCATAGCCATATTGTAATGGCGTACGGTGAGAGGATAATGTCATCTTATTTCCATAAGTTGAGAAGAAGACTCCTTTGTTTTTATGATCTTTTGTCTCAAAGGTGTTTTCCTGCATCGAGTTGAGTAAAGTGTTTTGATTGTTTATATCAGCCAGTCCAGCTGAGAATAGTGCGTTAGGCATGGACAAATAGCTTGCCACTTGAGGAACGAGAGCTCTGATCTTTCCTTCATTATCGAGAGTCGCATTTTGCAAGCGAAAATCCCAGAAATTTTGATTTTTTTCCAAAATGTTTTGTGCGTTGTTTGCTTGTCCAAGGGATGATGAACCGGTATTTTGCGCTTCTTTCTCTTTTGGTGAAACGCCTTCAATCATTTTTCCTGATGCTGATATCGTGTAGATTGTGTAGTCTTTGAGGGTGTTTTCTTTTGATTCTTGTGATATTCCGCTAAAATGACTTTGTGTGCTATCGGCTGTCCCATGGCTGGATGTTGGACCATAGGCTTTGAGTATATATTTATAGGGCACCCTCCCCATTGTGGTGTAGCCGTGTGCAAGTTTGAAGGAATCTTCATTTGCATTTCCAGAAACTTGAATGAGTGAAAGACCACGCATATTCGAAGACACAGAATCTTCAGCTTTTAATATCTCACCTTTCGCAAGGTTCTTGATATGGACTGTTGTGCTGCCTGATACATCACCATGAATAAGGAGGCGGTCAGTTTTTTGCTGTTCTTTTACTAGACCATCACTCCATTCAATATTAAAATAAATTTTTGCATCGCCTGTGGCATTGTAAACTGTATTATAAGTGCTTTCTATATCGGGGATTGTACTTCCCTCAGGTCTACGAACCTCAGCTGTTCGCCCTACATACAAGGTATGATAATGATCTTTTTCCCGCCCTTGTGATGTCTTAAATATGATAGAACTATTATTAAGATTCAGTACGGAAACGGTAGAAAGGGCTCGTTGTTTCATATCACTGAGCTCATAGTTAAACACATTAAAGTCAGTATCGACTTCCTCTTGAGAGGTCTTTAAGTACCATTTGCTCTTGTTATTCAGAGTCAAAACCGTTGTATTGACTTTTAAAGTTCTTGCTCGTCCCTCTATTGTTGAATTATCAGCGGTTAATGCTAAAGTTACAGGAAGAGTATCGTTGTCATAATATTTACGTTTCGTTTTATTTCTCAATAATACGTCAGATCGAATTTCTGAGTCTTTAAGTTGAACTTCAGCAACGGCTCTTGAGCAGTAGGGACCAAGAATACCGGTACCGTTTTTCACAAGAAGTTTTGTATTGCTAAGAACAACCTTATTGACAACTTTTTCTCCACTTTTCAGTGAAGAATCTTTTGTTTCATAAAAAACGATACCACCGGCACCTCCTCGTTGGACGGTTATGGTTGAATCTTCAACGTTGATTATACCATTCTTTGTTTCTAAACCTTTGTACACTGTATTTGCTTTAATTTCTTTAGCATGAATGCGTCCACCTGCTGATACAGAAAGTGCAGACATTTCCGTGTGTATTGTTGATTTTACAATTGTGATAGCTGCTTTATCATGCGCTAATATTCCAGGTCCTTTATCGCGGACAAGAACATTATTTAAAGTCTTTTCTTCTCCCTTATTTAATTCAATCTTCCCCAAAATTCCAGGAGTTTCAGGAGCTGATGTATTTGCATAAGTTGAACCGAAATGAGAAAAAATCAAAGTTCCAGCAATTGTACATAACAAAAAATTTTTCTTATAAATATATTTCTTACACATAGATATGCCTTTAGTATTTGGTATGCTTTGATGCTTACTTCACTCCCCTGATGGCGCAAGTACCCAGACAGTTTCTATATCATTATGTTTTTATTGTAAATAACAAAACGAATTATATCGATGGTGTTCTCTATGATTTGAAGTTTTGCTTCAGAAAAACTTTTTTCATGATCATAAAAAGTCGAGAAAAGTGGATTTCATAAAACCTAGCTTGGTTAAGCTTATGCTAAAAGCACTATGAAGTATGATATTTAAAAATTGTCTATTAAAGATAATCGCTATAAAAGCTCTATAGCGTTGAGATGTATTATTTGATGCATTCACCAAAACGATCAGCAAATTTTTTCTGCTATAAAAAGAAGAGATGAGGGGGCTATTCACAGGCTTTCTTTAAAGAGGCTAAGGGTACCAAAGTCCATTTTTCTAAGGAAGCACAGCCCATTTCGCGATGGTGTTTATGAATGCTATAACGCTAAAGCCATAGAGTCCCATCATTTTTATGCTTACGAAGGAGCAAGCCCGTCACACATTTTGCTAGCTCCCAATGTTTGTGACAAGCCCTTGGCACTTGAGGCAGTTCATGAGAGGAATTCTCAGGCTTTTCTTATATAACTTTTCTCCACACGCCAGCCCTGCTTGTAACGTGCAAGAAAATTTTTAATTGATTCAACATAAAACAAGTTTGAAATGAGAGAATCCTACGATATTAGGGACTCTCATTCAACATGGAAAACAAAGAATTATCTTTATAAATCAATATACTGAATGGAATGAGAGGGATAAGCATTGTCAAAATGATTTGCCTAAAAACGGTACATGGACATATAAATGAATCCTTACAGGGTGGTGTTAAGCTAATGGATTGAAGAAACAGGAGGATAAACATAGAAAAAGTATGAAGAGAGAGTTTCTTTTATCATTATCTTTTCCAATGTAGTCTTCTTTATATTGTCTAAAAATACACTTTGCTTAGCTTTATAGACAAATTCGATAATGAATATGCCGCGCGACTCGTGTAAATAGGATGGAAGGAGATTATTGAGGAGAAAGAAAAAAGTTTTAGGGGATAAGAATAGTAGCTTACATAGATTAAAAAAGGCAGTATACTATACTGCCTTTTTTATTAAATTGAATAGAATGAATAGGCTATTTACAGCCTTGATTTAAAACTGATAGCGTATACCACCTGAAAAGCTTGCACCACTTATACCAGTTTTCTGAAGCTTTTGTTGATAGCTTACATCACCATGAAGCGAGAAATTGTGGGAGAGTTGTGCATTGATGCCAACGCCGCCTTCAATTGCAGGTCCCATAGGATCAAGGTCAAAATCTCTGCCAATCTGGATGGTACCATTA
>NZ_JBHIQF010000095.1:0-3662 GCF_042196445.1 Bartonella sp. AP11XZML | reverse complement strand
CTATCAGTTTTAACACAAAGCTGTAAAAGCAAGCCTATTCATTCTATTCAATTTAATAAAAAGGCAGCACGATATGCTGCCTTTTTTTATTCTTGACACCCTTTCATAAAAAGATCGCTCGAATAGCTTTTGTTCTTTATCCTCCCAAGATCATCTCCATCAAGATTTATTGATTGACAAGGCTAGGTATTGTTTTTGATGCATACCAGATTGAAGTAGTTGCTCGTACACAGGCAAAAAAACGCTTTCGTTATAATCCTGAAAAGACAGCTGTGGAAGGTCTTGCCAATTTGCTGGAATTGGGGAGCGTGAAATGCGTGTAGCAGTCTTTGCGCAAAAGAATGAAAATATGCACTAAAGCGGGTGGTTATGCTTAAGGGTGAGAATAAATTCAGTGATTTTGAGAAATCTGCCCCTTACGCTGTCTTAGATATTGAATGGCATTTATCTCTCATAAACAAAAATGTCGCAAAGCGCTTCATCTCCAAGTGAAAGTAAAACTTTCAGAAAAAACACCTTATATGTATTTATTGATAAATCATATATGTTTATTGATAAATCGCGCTTGCTTCATAAAATCCCCTTCCCCTTTTTCTCAAAGCAAAAAGAAAATGTAAAGTTTTACTGTCGTAAGTAGATAAAAAGCACAAGCTACTATTATTTTCCTCTTTACACAGGAAACATACTGCAAAATATTTCTTTACGCAGATAATTTAATTAAATACACCCAAAAAACAAAGACATCAACCACTTTATCAAAATACTCAAGAAGAAACTAAGATTTATAAAAGCATCAATCAGTACTCTTTAGCATATTTATAAAACACATTACATCCAATATAAAACACCTCAGATCTAAAATTAAGTAAACTTTTTTAATTTTTGCTGACGGCTGTTCCCAACGATGCTGTCCCCCCCTTTATTCTCCTTAATGCATCAAAATATATGACAGTACTGTGATAACATTAAAAAGTACAAACAAACAACGATCATTTGCTTATAATATTATCTTTAAATATCATTTTAATATTTTTAATTATATATTTAACACGTAATAACTAAAACTATAAATATAATATGACTTAAATGTAAATATATACATTAATTATTATGTTTTTTAATTTGACTATAAGTAAATTATAAAACTATAAGTAAATTATAAAATTAGTGAGCAAGAAGAATATTTTTATAGACCATTATTTATTTTCTTATATTGTTTGTTCTTCTTATAACAAGTGGAGATATGGCAAACAGAAAAAATATTTGTAGCTTAGTTTTAAGTGAGGAGAACATAAATGTCTAAAAAATCTCTTTTATCGTATACAGCAACTGCAGCAATTCTATTATTTGGGACCTACCACAACACACAAGCGGAAGAACTTAAAGTTTCTGATGGAAAAAAAATGGAAGTCTCTAAAGAAAGCTACGAGAATATTTGGGCAGAAACGGGTGGAAAAATCATCGGCAAGAATTTAAAGCTGGGGAGTACCTCTCCAACACTACCATCTGTTACAACCGTTGTCACCGTTAAAGGATCCGATAGTTTGATTGAATTATCGGACAATACCATCATTGGTGCTCCACTTGGAACTAAATCTTCTTATGAATACGGCGTTAATATATCGGACAACGCTACATTCAAAATGACAGGAGGTTCTATCAATGTTGATAAAACCGCTATTCAGCTAAATGCTGGTAACGAAAATATGGAAAATGTCACAATAACAAGTGAAAACAGTGAACCCTATAACGCAATAAAAGCTGAAAAAAAAAGTAAACTCACTTTGAAAAATATAACTGTTAAAAAAGCAAAAAACAGCATCTTTGCAGATAACCAAACTCAAGTAACAGTTATCGATGGATCTTTTGAGGCAAACGAAACAGCAATCAATGCTCGAAACGGTAGTATCATTACTTTAAACAATAAGGCAAAAATCACATCACTTAACGGTGATGGGCTCAATGCCATTGGTGAGCAATCAAAAATTTTTATGACAGAGGGAACTGTTACCGGTAGCAATAGTGTATTATATACAAAAGCTGGTGGATATATTAATGTTAAAGATGTTGTGCTCACAGCAAATGGTAAAGGAACAAAATTCGGTGCATTTGCAAGAGGTTCCAGCACTATTGAATTGAATGGTAACACAACAATTAAAAATGCTTCGATCGGTGTTAAAGCCGAAAGTGATAATGCGACAATCAAGATGACCGGAGGATCGATTGAGGTCACAGGAGACAAAGCAGTAGGTGCATCATTTCTTAACACCACCAGCAAAGAAAACACGCTGAAAGATGTAAAAATATCAAGCGGAAATGATGACTTTCTTATGGATAAAGGAATAAGTGCTGACAAAGGAAGTATTGTCACTTTAAATAATGTAACCGTCACGAAAGCAAAAAACAGCATCTTAGCAGATAACAAATCTCAAATAACAATCACCGGCGGATCTTTTGAGGCAAAAGGAGAAGCAATAATTGCTCAAAACGGCAGTAGCATTACTTTAAACAATGGTGCGAAAATCATTTCATCTGAGCATAATGCGCTGAGTGCCATTGGTGAGCAATCAAAAATTTTCATGACAGGAGGAACTGTTACTGGGAGTAATAATTCATTATATGCAACTTTGGGTGGATATATTAATGTTAAAGATGTTGCACTCACAGAAAATGGCGAAAGTTCAGTTACAGGCGCATCAGCTGAGGGCCCAAACAGCGTCATTGAATTAAAAGGAAAAACAACGATTACGAAGACTCTCTTTGGTCTTTATGTAACGGATGGAGGCAAAATCACAAGTGAAGAATTAACGATAAAAGGGAAGAGAACAAATATTGAGGGAATCGAACTGCCCAGCATGGGTGTAAATGCTGCTGCAAATAGCGTCATTGAATTAAACGGAAAAACAACGATTGAAAAAGTTGATTTTGGACTTGTCGCATCCAATAGCACGATTAAGATGATCAATGGCGCTGAAAACAAAATAGATGCAACACTAATTGCACTAAAGATAAACAGAAATGGACATATTGATCTCGCAAATACTTCTGCAACAGCAGGGGTTTCTGGGGTGAATTTTGCAGATTTGTCTAAAAATAAGTTAAATGGCCTAAGTAATAGTAATCCACAAGATTGGCAAAACAGTGAAGTTAATTTGACCAATACAGATCTGATCGTTGAAAATGGTATTGGAATAAATACCGATGAATCAATGGGGAAAATTAATCTCAAAAATTCAAAAATCCTTGCAGATACGTTATTCAAAAACATAAAGCAGAAGACAAAACCTGTTGAAATGTTTACTTTAACCGCAGATCATTCTGTCTTACAAGGCGGTGTAAGAAATGACGAAAATGGGCAAACACGCTTTGATCTGAAAAACGACACAAAATGGACGTTGAAGATCAGTAACAATGAAAAAGATGATGATGGCAATCTCCTTGATATCGCTCAAAGATCTCGTTCTGATATTTCCACGCTTAATCTCGATAACAGCTCCATTGTTTTTGAGAAACCAACAGAAGAGCATTACCAAACATTGCATATAGGTTCTGGTAAACCAAACACGCAAGAAGTCTATAATGCAACGGGTGATGCAAAGATTTACTTCAACGCACAATGGAGTGATGGAGCACCCATCGCCGATCAAAAAACCGATAGGCTT
>NZ_JBHIQF010000094.1:0-5726 GCF_042196445.1 Bartonella sp. AP11XZML | reverse complement strand
GGCATTTCCCCCTGCTCTCATAGAGCTATAATGGTTGTCAATGGTATCAGCATTAATAATAAGATTGCCACTAGATTGTATTACCCCCGAAACAGTTGGTTTATGCGAAAATGCTTGTGTGACAGTCTTTTCTGTCATGTGTGACCAATTTTCGTTTATTGACCCAAACCATCCTCCCTTCCGCCGAGAACCATTCCATTTATATGTCTGCATATGATCTCTACCATGCGCCCGTCCTTTTACCCAAGTAAAAGCCTTGTAGACTGTTCCATCTTTCAATGTTGCTTTGCCGTATGATCCTTCCTTATTACCAAAAAGTACTTCGTCCAAACTAAATAATGTATGCTCGATGTTAACACCAAGAATTGAGTCTGGCTCTTCAATGTGCCCCTTTCCCCAAAGATCTTGCTGTGTATTATGATATAACAACCCATCTCCGCTACCATGAAAATCCTCTGGTTTTTGGAAAGAAATATCGCTATATTCCGTTTTTTCCGTGATGACAGGCGTGCTATCGGCTTCGTTTTTCAGGGTGTTGGTTTGGATATTTAAGTTTCCACCCGCTTGAATCAAGCCTGCTTTGTTCACAAGCGAAAGGCTTTTTCCGCTGCCAGCCGCATTGGTAAAAGATAAATCACCCTCTGCCATTATGGTGCCAAAATCATTCAACAAAGCCCCATCAACTTGTAAAGCACCATTGCCCTTCACATAAATTAAGCCCGTTTTGTTGTTGGTCACATCCCCCGTCACGCTAAAGATTAAATCCTGCCCCGATGCCAATTGACCACTATTTCCAAGCTCCCCTGTTTTGATCACGAAATCTCTGGCTGCTAAAACAGAGCTTGCCTTATCCACCATAACGCTTGGAGCAACAAAGAGAATATCTCCAGTTCCACCCTGATCTGTCACGGCTTGTAGCCGCGCATGGTGAATCTCAAGGGCATTGGTGCTGTTAAAGTCTAAACCACCATAAGTCAATTCGCTCTCTGAGACATCAATATGATCTGCAATTAAATACAGCGTTTGCGGCGTGTAAATATGAGAACGATTATTGCTTAAATCGAGAGTGTTTGCCGTCAATCTCACATCCCCCTCAGCAGACAACACATTCTCAACACTGATCTCTCCTGATACCGATGTCAATGTTGCACTGCCATAGCCCATGACCTGATCATAATAGATGTCGTTGCCTGCAAAAATTTCAATATTGCCACCACTGGCAATCTGACCAACCTTCACCCCTTCTTTTGCTGTAATCAAAAGAAAGCCCTTTTCATCTAAAACAAGATCCCCTGAACCGCCCGTAGAAACGACACCTGTCATCAGTGTGCCTGCATCAAGGCTGCCTACCTTTAAAACAGCTTCTTCACCCGTCATCAGCGAAGAAAAGTCAACCGCCCCACCCTCAATATTTGCCTTGCCATAGGCTAAAAGTTGCCCAAAATGAACGGGAGCATTTGTTGCTGGTTGTGCTTGAATGGCAACATTTTGATGCGACAGAATTGTTTGAGAAACAGATAGCCCGTTATGAGAAACTAGGGTGATATCTCCTGCTCCATAAACACTTTCAGCAACAATCACCCCTTGACTGCTCTGGAGATCAACATCCCCTTGGGTGCCAAGAACAACAACACCAGCAGCACCCGTTGCCGCCATATCAACCCCACCGGCTAAAAGCTGCGCCTTTATATCACCACCGGCATGCGCCTTGAGATTCCCTTGTGCTAAAACAATCCCCTCAAGCTTCAAGTCTCCGCCCGATTCAAGAGCCATATCAGCGCCTGCCCCTAGCCCTGAAACTTGAAGAGTCTGGCGCGAAGAAAGCTCCATATTGCCCCCAGAGGTTGCCTTACCGGCAATCGATAAAAGCCCATCCTGCGCCTCTATCTTCAAATGACCCTCAGCGCCAACCGTTTCTAACGTCACATCCTTATGGGCGGCAATATCAATATGCTTTTTCGAGGTGATGTGCTTTGCCAATATGCTCTGGCTTTTCGATTTGAGGACAACACCCCCATAACCAAAAACATTCTTCAACGAGATTTTCCCGTCAGCAGAAAGATGCAACTGCCCCGCATTGGCTGCCATATCATGGCGCATACGAACCCCAACACCTTTTTCCGTTGCCACAAGTTTTATTCTGTCCGCCTGTAGAGCCCCCAAAGCAGAACCATCTATCGCATATTCCGGTTTACCAGTAATATCGGTCAGTTCTTTCATTTCCCGTGAAGCATAATCAAAGTGACCCGTCCCTGCTGTCACTCCAATCTCCTTGCCCGCAACAGCTCCTTCAAAATGCACTGTGCGTGAGACAATATCGACAATATCAACCGCTCCTTGGCCAGAGAAAAAATTGGCTCCCTTGGCGCCAAAGGTGATGTCCCCACCTCGCACCTCAAAGCCTTTCAAAAAACCACTCGCATCAATTTCGGGAACACCTGTGGTTAAGGTCGCATGGGGCGTATTGATAAAGCCACAACCATCACAGCTTATTCCATTGGGATTGGCTATAATCACATCGGCTGGGCTCCCAAAAACCTCTCCTGGACCATGAAGCGCACTGCGCTTACTGCTGGTCACTTCATTTAAAATCACTTTCGCCGAACCCGTGAAACGCAAATGCGGATTGCCCGGCATAATGCCCCCCAACTGCGATTGCCCTACTTCTTGCGCATGATTGTTCCAAATCACACCCGGATTTCCAATATTAAAATCGTAATATTTATTGTGTGATAAGCCCTTGCCATTGGGGGTAACAATATCAATCGAGGGAACCCCATTGGGCGCTGCCACTATATCTGGACGATGGGCGGCATTCGCGTTAGGATCCACAGTAATTTGTGCCTGTAACGCTGAAGGTGCTAACAAACAAGAAAAACCAAGTCCCCCAAATAAAACCTTTTTGAGCATCGTACTGGAGACTAAAACACCTAATAAAGCTGCTCTTTCTGCTCTCTTTTCATATCTCATACGTTAACTCCCCAATAAAAAATGCTTAAAGTTCCATTGTTAATGTCATAAAAAATGTTCCTAATTTTTTGTGCTTAACTGTGCTCCAAAAAATACTGGAATAACTGGCATCAAGAGAGAATATGCCTCCCGCAAGCTTGACACCGGCTGTCCAACCGGCAAGCTGATCACTCTTAATCCCATACAAAACTTGCGAAAACACACGCCCATAATCCAAACCAACATAAGGGCGAAGTTCACCAAAAACCTTTTTGAAGGTCGCGTGATTGCTCCACGGAATGGTGCGTAGCAACAAATCATTCCGGCTAAAAAAACCGTTATTGCCAAAAAGCAAACTCTCACGCGTGCCACGAACATTGGAAGCGCCCCCCAACGAAATCTGTTCAGCACCCAATAAATTATGTGGTGAATATTGACCACTCAAAAGATTGCTCAGTATAAAGTCCAAGCCCCCTACCTTAAAAGGCGTCATGACACTAAGCGTGCCGGTAAATTTGGCAAATTGTGGCTCCGCATCCCCTGCCCCTGGCGCATGTTTCTTTACTGAATGAAACAAAGGGAGCCCTTGCAAATAACTCACATCAAAGGTCCAAGTCCCCCCCAACATCTGGCGAGAATGCGAAATGCCAAAATTGGCGACGCTATATTGACGGCTGCCCACTTCAATCTTATTGCCAAGAAGGTAATTGTTGGTTCTTTTATAAGAAAGACCTAAATTCAAAGTTGTAAGGGAAACACTATCACGGTAAAGAACCCTGCTTGTACTGGCGTGCAACTCACTGGAATCCCCCGTCGTCTCAATATCGGTAAAATTGCCAGGGATTATGCTTTGGTAATTATAAACAGTGCCATTCAATCCAAAGGTCCAATAACCATATGGAATACTCACACTCGCTGAAATGTTATTGCTATGTCCTTCTTGCTTGCTCCCACCCCAATAATCGGGCTCACTGCGTTGATAGTTAAAATCCCACGCATCATTCATCCCTAAAATATTTTCTACCCTCAAGCCCGCACTATAACGCGCATAACCCGTGGAAGATTGTCCCATATTGTCATGAGAAACAGTAACCTTGAAAGTTTTATCGGGATGATTGTTAATATTGACAATGGTGCTCCCTTCTTCACGCCCTGGAAGAAGTTCGCTTTGAGCGTGCGCTGAACTCAAACGGTTGATCTGATCAAGCCCCTGTTCAATATCGCGCATGTTCAGAACATGACCTTGAAGCCCAGGAAAAGCACTCCATACAACATTATTATAACGAGACGTCGGTGAACCATTATAGTAAATCTCTGAGAGCTTGCCCTCAACGACAACAAATTTGAGCGTCTTGCTGTTTTTGATATCTTGATCAGGAATGTAAAAACGCGCCGTTACATAGCCTTGATCCAAATAAACTTTGGTTAACTGCTTGATTAAAAGCTGGATATCAAAAAGACCAATACATCTTCCAACATAAGGCTCTGTTACGGCTGATATAAAGCGTTTTTTGACATGATGCACTCCCTCAACAACAACAGCATGAATGGGAAAACATTGCTTCCCACCCAAAAGCGTTTCTGGATTTTGCTCTGAAGGCGTCTTTATCCTTTTAGGCGTTAAAGACCGTAATTTCTCAATTCTTTCTAATTGCTGCTTTTCTGAATAGCTACGAGAAAAATTATCTGTTGGGGAATGAAAAATAGCTGAGGAGCGCGCATAAACATTTACACCTGTAAACAAGCCAAAGAAAACAATAATGGCACGAAAAATTCTCAAAAGAGAACTTTGGCGTAAAAATATCAATAACAATACAGATTGCCCCCGCTTTGCACTATTCATGAAGCATGATTTAAAAGAACTTCATGGAACCGCTAATAAGTCCACTCAAAACAGCCACTGCCCTATAACGCTTTTAACAAAAGCACATGCCTCTGTAACCAAAAAAGTGATACCCAAAAATGCTTTATTTTACAAAAACTACTTTATTTTAACTGCTGAAGATCTCTCCCCCACATTTATATAAAGAAACCTCTAAACAAAACTGTTTAGCCCGTCAATGGTTAATACATCAATATCCCCAGTTTAATGCTACAATATATTTATCAATAATGAGAGATAAATTCACTCTCCAGCTCCTCTAAGCCACTCAACACGCATATAAACGAGACATCATCCTATCAAGCACATCCTGTCGTCAAAAACAACAGCATAAAACAATAAGAAATCTCTTTGAGAGCCTTTCAAGACAATTACGCAAAACTCTTTTTCCTGCCTTTGCTCGCCAAATTTGGCGAGCAAACAAAGTCTTGATTTTCTAATAAGTTATATTTAATGGCATTTTCATCAAAGAACTTTTCTCCAAAGACAATGATCTGAGTGATCTGAACAGAAGAGTTTTGTCCAGTGCTGTCAGTGTTGTCAGTTCTTTTTAGAGCCTATATTATTTTTTTAAATGAGAGAAAATTAAAAACATTATATTTCAATATGTTAGCATTTTAACGATACAACCTATATCGACAATACAACCTTAAATACAATCAATAATATATATTTGTCAGTTTGTGTCTGTAAATTGAACTGACAAACTAGATTATTTTTGTGACTCATAAAACCTATCAAAATACTCACTCTGATATTTTAAAGCACGTAGTACATTTATCTTGATGAATACGTGAAACGAACAGCAAATTTCATTACTTTGCTGATCTGACCCCGTGTCATGGGCTGTGGATAAACCGCATTTAAAAAACTTTTTGAAAAAATATCCGCTTTT
>NZ_JBHIQF010000093.1:0-1177 GCF_042196445.1 Bartonella sp. AP11XZML | reverse complement strand
AGGACCAGATTTAGCGAGATTTTGCTCTTCATTTTCGCACATCACTAAGAGAATTTCATCAGAATTTATAAACACTGGTTTTTTCACAAATGCCTCCATACAGCCTATTGGCAAAAGTTATTTTCTAAGATATGGAGTGATTATATGTAAAAAGTGCAAGTGTCAACATAAAAATGTAAAAAGTGCATATTTATGTTAGGTATGTTTTTTTTAAAAATGCACTATCCACAATTTATGGAGATACAAAATGCAAATAGTGGAACAAGATTCTAATCTTTTAAAAGGGTTTTCTCAGAAAGAAAAGGAAACTATTACTTATCTTTTGATTGCCTTAAAAACTCAATATATAAGATCACAGACTTTTTGTTTTCTTCAGAAAGATCACGATAAAAATTCATAAACTCTTGATCAACATCATTGAAGAAATTTGGGGGGGGTTCGTTAAAAAACTCGGCTATTTTAACTAATTCTCCAATACTAATGCTTCTTGATTTTCCATTTTTGTAAGGATTAATCATTCTGCTTATAGTGGATTGATGGATTCCCAAGTAGGCTGCTAATTCTATTTGAGCACCGTGTCCGCGCTCGTTTAATTTTTTTTCTAGCCATTGTTGGATGCTTTTTTCAATATTGCTACTCATAATCTAAACATTATCCTTAAAAATACGTAAAATGCAAAAATGTGAAAGGTGCATTTTTTGTTGACATATGTAAAAAGTGCAATTATTTATTGCGCTGTTATGGAGATTACATATGCCTTCGAGATTAATTATAAAATATTTAGGTGGTTTCAAAACTGTAGCAACCATAGTGCAAAGAGATGTGTCATCTGTTTATAGATGGCGTGACATGCCAGCAAAACACCAGCAAAAAATTTTAGATTACGCACGTGATCATGGGATAGATTTGCGTCCAGAAGATTTTTTTTATCCCGAGCGCTTGCAGAGATTAATGCAAGAGCAAGTCCCCCCAATGTCGAAAATTTGCAAGAGCTGCGGTGTTGATCACACCGGAGAAACTTTACAGCATTAAGGAGACAAAGATGGCTGTAGAAAAGAAATACGAACTTACTGATGAAACAATTGAGTTTAGAGGGAAAACTCTTCACCGCATTCGTGCATTGAGAAGCTTTGGAAAAGTTAAAGCAGGTGATGTTGGTGGTTTTGTAGAGAGTGAA
>NZ_JBHIQF010000092.1:0-4649 GCF_042196445.1 Bartonella sp. AP11XZML | reverse complement strand
TTCTACTTTTCTCAGTGTTTTGAGTGCTTTAAATTTGCAGATTAGCTTAACGCCTATCCAAAATAATTGTAAGGAACAAGCGGCTTTAGAAGAAGCATCTTGACCACCTCCCCATTGTTGAGAACGGGGAGGGGAGGCATATTTTTTACTTAAGCGGCTTTCACTACAGATCTTTCTAAGACTTGTTTCGCTTCTTTGATTATGGCTTTGTAATGCTTGCTTTCTTCTACCAACGTAAAGGCTTTAACAAGATGCATGTGGAGAAGTCCATAAATGTAAACAGCCTTTTTAGTTGGAGACATTTTATCCCAATCTTTTGGGAAAGCAAAACGTATATCATCATAATCAACAAATTGACTTTTTAGTTTCTTTTCACATTCAATAAAGTAACGACGAGCTTGACGTCCTTTCTCATTGCGCTCAACCATTGAGAGCTCTTTCGCCATATCTAAGGTGAGATGATATTCTTTACTTATAACATTTTTACGTTTCTCATTTTTGAGAAACGTAAAACCATAATCTTGATTTTCCAAAAATCCATATTCTTTAATACGGCGTACAATCCAATCTGCAAATTTAGAGTTGACTTCTAAAAACGTATGTAATTCACGTGCGTTAACCGTTTGAACAGTTTCTTGACCAATATTTTGTTCTTTAATTTCTATAAGAGTGTTCATAAGAATTCCTTACTATTTAGATGTTTCTTAATGACACTTTTAAAAAGTGCCGGGTGCTAAGAAACACGGTAGTAAGTCCGTCGTTATGCTTTTCCCAAAAGGGTATTGTATAGCGTAACTACACCCGACAAGATCATTATATGCGTGTAACATACAATGAGTCAAAGCCTTTAAACGTGCGGAGAAGAGATTGTTTCGTAACCAAATCCGCTTACTATTAAGGTGTTTCTTAGGCACCTGATTCGATTATCCATATTGTTGCTACATTGTCAAATAAAAAATGAGACAAGTTATAAAAATAATTGGTTAAATTCTTTGCTCGCATTTCTAGCATCTTTTTTGTTTTAATCATAAACGCAGCTCAGAGTGTGAACCGAGTCGTAAGAGTTCTAGTGTTTTGGCATTTGGCTTTCGATAAATCAAAACCAAGTCTGGCTTTATATGACAATCACGACAATCGCGCCATTGACCTGTTAGTGCATGATCTCGCCAATGTGCCTTGAGTGGTTCATCTTCCGCTAATGCTTTGACTACAAGCAGAAAATCTTCTTCTAGTGCATTGGCATATCTACCTCTGCTTTCGCGTTTAAGGTCGCGTCTAAATGACCGAGTGTAGACGATTTCACGCATAAGCACTTAAATTTTTTTTTCAGATTTACGTATTCCAACCTTATCATTACGGATCATAGTTCGTAAGCCATCTAGAGATGTATGCTTGACACGACTAGCTTCGGCATCTTCAATCGCTTGTAATGTTTCTGGATTGGGTTGGAAGAGATCAAGCGGTAATGCTTGGTCTTTAGCAATACGAGTCATAAACATACGTACTGCATCTGATACAGTTAAGCCTGTAGATTTAATAACTGTACTTGCAATCTCCTGAACTTCATCAGGTATGCGTGCTTGAATTTTTCCCATTGCTAAATCTCCTCTTTAATTGTAGTACAATGTAATACAATTTAGATTGATGTCAAGAGACTTATCTGTCTTCTTCATCCATATGGATAACGCCTTCGCCTTCGTCGCATGCGTTTGGTGGAGCGTTTGGATCAAGGGTATCATCCTTGTCTGGTGTGGTGTTTGCAACGTTTCCAGCTGTGTCTTCTTGGGCTTCATCAAAAAGTTCGCATTCTATTTTTGTGGTGTAACCGCCCGTTTTATCAAGCTTGTGTTTAACGCTTTTGATGCGCCATTCTGCTGGAATATAGGGGCGGAAAGGGGGCTCTTGAACAAGCTTTGCTTCTGCTTGTACAAAGGGATCACCACCAATATCACATGAGAAAGAAGATTTCCCACGCGATGATTTATTGCGATAAGCCGCAATGGCTGCAACAGCTTCTGATTGATTGTGGTAGGTATATTTGAGTTCATGAAACGGTGGTTTGCCAACCTTGACTTCCTTTTTTTCACCACTGCGAATATCATGATAGTTTGCGATAACACCGCCTTTTTTCTCTTCTTCTTGTTCGTTCTTTTCAGATGTTTCGGCTGCTGTCTCTGCTTTAGGCAAATTGGGGGCGTCACTTTCGTCCATATGGATAACATCTTTGCCTTCTTCAACTTCCTCTGGCTCTCGTGCATCAGCGGCGGCTTTTTGATCATCTCCTGCCTCTGTTGCTAAGCCATTGGCTGCACCTGCTTCATCCCGTGCGCTGTATTTAAAATCCCAAGAGGTGCAATGTTTTTCATGAATAACAACAATAGGGAGTGTTTCACCGGTGATAGCTTTGCCTTCACCCCGTTTGGCAAGAACAAGTTTACCATCAACGGGCTTTGCTACCGCATCATATTCTTCTGCAAGGCGTGTGGCAAAAGCCATATCACTTTCAGCTGTTTGGTCAATGTGACGCACAACGATTTTTGCAAGAGAAGGATCAACCTTTGGCGTATAGCCATTACGCTCTGCTATCTCTTGAATGATGTTGCCAAGGGTTTGTTGATGATAGGATTGGCTTTTGGGTGTTCTATAAGAGGTGTTCATAGAGGCGGCGCGTCCGGTCACGCTTAAACTTTGTGGGGGGCTGCTTACAGAGATTTCATCAATCAGATAGGCTCCCATATCGCGGTTTTTCCCGCCTTCATAGCCAAGTGTTACGGAAATAACTGTCCCGATAAGAGGAATATCAAGAAAGCCGTTATCACTGTCACGTGCGCGGTCATCAAGCTCTATAGTGATACGATCACTTTTGTTTTCTGCTTCATCGGTAATTTCAATCGACAAAACATAGTCCATGAGAGTTCTTGTGATGTCCTCTCCATTTGCCATCACTGTGCAAAAATGTTTCATGATTGACTGCCCCAAATTCTAATCACCGGTGTGGCTTTAGGATAAGGGAGGGTTGGCAAAACGATTGTGAAGCCCGCTTTTAAGATAGGTCCATGGTCTGCAAGACCAAAATTTGCTGCATAAACGCGTTCAACAGCAAGAGCTTGTTGACCCTTGGCATAGTATTTCCAGCAAATGGCATCCACCATATCGCCATCTTTGGTCATATAAAGGTCACTCATAGGTCTTCACCATATTCTCTCAACTTTATCGTAAATTCTTGTTTTTTGGGGGATNAGGATAACAAACTTGCCTAAAATTTTCCCCTGACCGGTTACAAGGATATGAGGACCATTATGGGCCATTTGTCGCAAATACTCGATTTGTCCGTGACCGCCTTTAAAATCTGGATAGATCACACCGGTTAAAGAAAACTCTGCATTTGCAAGGGCAGGCAATTGAAGAGCTGCTTTGCGCCCCAATCGCCCTTGCTCTACCCATGGAACTCCATAAGACATATCAAGTGTTTGATAAGCTGCTGTTTCAATGGAAAAGATAAAATCACCCAAAGCTAACATCATGGTATTTAATCCGAAAGGCTAGAGGCTATGGCTAAACGTTGCTGTTTTGCATAGCGTTCAAGTGCTTGATTGACAGCGTCTCTGATTTCGTCCTTGAGACCATTTGGTACTGAAATATTGAGATTTGTAATGGTTACACGGGCATCTACTTCAACGGGTTTATGAACCGTAATGGGCTTTGGAGCTTTAAAGGCACCCACTTTATTTGTTGCCTGCATTTGTCCTGTTTCAACGACACTTGTATTAAAACCACTCTTGCGTTTTTCAGGGGGGGTATTTGTAACCACTACTGTATCAACCATTTTTTTTGCGCGTGAATTGGTTTCTTCGGTAAAGGTTTTTAAAGTCTGGGTTGAAGTCTTGTCTATTGAAACATTAAACCCTAACTTTTCTTTCATCCAATTAGGCATCCAGCTGGTTAATTTGCTTATCATGCCGCTAAACCATTCAGACAGAGCATTCCATTGGCTTTTGATACCGTCCCACAAGCTACCAATGAGATTGGTTCCTGCTTCCATGAGATTGATCCCAAACAGCCACTCAATCAATGCATTGATTTTTTTTGAAATCCAAGAGAGCGGTGAAAAGTTTTTAAAGAGCGTCAAGAGGTTATTGAAAACGTTACTACATAAGCTCGCAAAAGAATTCCACAAGTTGCTTATGAAGCTTACTACCGTATCCCAATTTTTGTAGAGCAGATATCCAACTCCAACAAGGGCTGCTATGCCGCCAGCGATCCAGCCGATAGGAGTGGTCATGATTGCGATACCAAGCGATATAAAAGCAGAACTAACGGCAGTTATTGCTGGAATGAGTGAAGTTACAAGAGATAGTGCAAGACCCGCAACTGCAGAAACTGCCGGTACCATTGCCGCAATGAATGCTCCGGTAAGAACTGCTCCAACCGCGGCTAAAGATGCAGCTACCCAGCCATTGAGTTCATCCCAATATTTATAGACGACAACAAGAGCTGCGATGCCGCCAATTAGCCAACCGATAGGTGTTGTCATAATTGTGATACCAAGGCTAACAAACGCTGTTCCTACGGCTGCTAATGCGGCAATGAGTGGACCAAAAATGAAGGAACCAAGAGCTACAAGCCCTACCTTAAAGAGGGTTATTTCA
>NZ_JBHIQF010000091.1:0-59759 GCF_042196445.1 Bartonella sp. AP11XZML | reverse complement strand
GAGGTCTTCCCATGATCAACGTGACCAATCGTACCAATATTAACATGCGGTTTTGTTCGTTCAAACTTGCTCTTCGCCATTGCTATTAATCTCTTGTTTTATTCCCTATTTTTATTAGCACCTAGGGACAATTCTGCAAAACTTAAGTCTGACCAGACTGTAAACAGCCCAATCACCACAACTCTTAGACGGAAAACCCCACCAAATCTATAAATGGAATATCCTCCACCATACCTATTTGCCCAATCATCAACAACCATTTGGAGCGGGTAGCGGGAATCGAACCCGCATATTCAGCTTGGAAGGCTGCTGCTCTACCATTGAGCTATACCCGCATGACCCACGTACTAACTCTCCTTCGATGAATGGTGGAGGGGGTTGGATTCGAACCAACGTAGCATACGCAACGGATTTACAGTCCGCCCCCTTTAACCACTCGGGCACCCCTCCATTCCACCGATAAAGTCGCGCAATGAGACATCACGACAACCATCTTGAATACCCATTCAATTCAATCTGATTGCGAAGTGGTTATGACGATTACTATTGTATCTGTCAACAGAATAAATACAATTCTGTACAAATTTCCTGCTCATAATTTTAAATCATAGATTTTTTCTCTCTATTTTTCTTATTAACACGTTATAAAGAAGCTATGAAAGAAAAAACATCACAAAATTCTCATTATGCTCGTTTGCGTCGCCGATATCGCGATACAAAAGGCTCTCCTTCTCGATCTTTTACACACCCAAAGAAGAAAGCTGCTTCTTTACAGCAAGAGATCATCCATCTTTATGGCATTCATTCTGTTCAGGCTGCTTTAGAAAACCCAAAAAGAATTTTAAAATGTCTTTACGTTACACAAAATGCCTTAAAACGATTAAATATATCCGAATCAGATTATCCTTGCTCTGTTACATTATGCACCCCCAAATATCTTGATTCGCTTGTTGGAAGTGAGGCTGTTCATCAAGGTATTGTTTTGGAAACTCTCCCCCTCAAACCATGCAAACTGTCGGAACTAACCAATACTGATCTGGTCATTGTCATGGATCAAATTACCGATCCACATAATGTTGGCGCTATTATGCGCTCTGCAGTTGCATTGAAAGCTAAAGCACTTATTACAACTTGCCGTCACTCTCCCCACGAAAGCGGTGTTCTTGCGAAAGCGGCATCTGGAGCTCTGGAAATGATTCATTATATTACCGTACGAAACCTTGCTGAAGCTCTTCAAGAACTTCATCAAACAGGTTTTACAAGCTTTGGTCTCGATTCAGAAGGTGACCAACCTCTAGAAACAGCATTAACAGGGAATAAAATTGCTCTTGTTTTAGGAGCAGAAGGTAAAGGTTTACGTAAAAAAACACGCGAAACCGTTTGCGCTTTAACACGCCTTGACATGCCTGGAAATATTAAATCATTAAATGTTTCAAATGCAGCAACAATAGCTCTTTATGTGGCACATCAATATCTTAGATTCTAGTTTTTAATTTTTTGTGAAACATCAAAAAAACCAACCAACAAAAAACCCGCAAAAAACCCGCCAATATGAGCTTCCCATGCTATTGAGATGCCATTTTCTTCAAACAAAATAGAAGAAATACCTATGATCAAATCAGTCGTCAGCCATACACTCATATAAACAAGAACCCCCTTAGAACACAGAGCTTTTTTGACAGATAATAAAGGTCCTAAAAGTTTTTCGTTCTGCGCATTGACAGCTAGATTACCACTAGGAAAACCGTAACGTGCAATAGCACCCATCATTCCAGATACGGCACCTGACGCCCCAATAAGTGATATGGTACTTTCTTGATGAAATGTAAAATAAGTCAAAACAGAAATAACTGCCGTTAACACCCAAAAAATTAAAAAACGTAAAACACCAAAATGCCTTGCTAAAGGAGAGCCGAAAACCAAAAGCCAAACCATATTAAGAGCAACATGTTTAAAACTACTATGCATAAATGAATAACTCACCATGGTATAACAAAATGCTACAGGATCCCTCTTAAACAATGCTGGTATAAATGAAAAAAGCTCAAGACTTTCAACATAAACCTGATGAGAAAAAAAATACTGAGAAATGCAATAAAGACAAAAACAAAATGCTATCAAAACAACTATAATAAATGGAACATTCAATAAGGGTTCTTTAGGTTGTTTTGGCAATCGGGAAACATCATTATGTTGGTGACTAGAAACTTTCATTGTATAAAATCTCGTATTTTTTAGAAAATGGGTTATACTTTATACAAAATAAATATACCATTCCCAGTGATGCAGAATCTTCTCAACGCCTCTTCGAAACCCCTTTTTAAATTTTCAATAGCTCTACATGAAAACACGTGTATTTTATACAAAAGATTTTAAAAAGCATGGATATCAAGAATATGATTTACAAACTTAGTGGTATCCCGCTTACTTAAATGTGAAGTTACCATGCAATACACAAGAACTTACGAATAGACAAACTCACTTATGAAGTGGTGTATAATAAAAATATATAAACATTATTTTCTTACTAGAAATATATTGATTATTGCATTTTTTAACCAAGCTATACTTCGATTGATAAACTTTAAAGAATCTTAAATCTCAATTTTTCCATTAATATGGCCTGCATTGCTTCTATGCTTTGAACGAAAAACGACATCTCTATGAGAAAAAATACCAATACAGCGTTCTCTAGATATAATAATTAGTGTTTCATGATAAATTACTTACTTGATAATCTGTTTCCCTCATACATGCAAAAGCGTCAGTTCATCTCTTTAACAAATATAAACAAGCCTTTCATTTCAACCTTTAACAGATATAATTCAAGAACTGTCTCTTATGAAACACTTAAAAAATATGTTGATTCTAATGATGCATCTTTGAATTTAAACAGTTCATGACGGAATTTTTTATTCCTTTTTTAGACAGTGTTATTGACACATCCGCCACTTGTAACGCGCAAGAGAATAGTTTGGATTATTCAATATAAAAAAAATTAAATGAGGTAATCATAGGAATTTGCTATTAAGTTGTAAAATGATAAAGGACCATTATAAATCAATGTATTATAAATAGATAACACACTAATTATTGAAGAGGAAGATCTTGAGCATTCTGCTTGCAATCCTTTAACCACACATCATAAATAGGATGCTCAACAGCGTTCAAACCAGGACTATCTGCAAACATCCATCCCGTAAAAATACGCCGTACTTTTTTATCTAATGTTACTTCATTGACTTCAACAAAACCAGTTGTACGCGTGGGTTCATCTTTAGAGCTCGTATAACACGCACGTGGTGTTACCTGTAATGCACCGTACTGATAAATTTTACCAAGAGTAACTTCAAAACGTGTTGTCCGTCCCGTGATTTTGTCAAGACCTGCAAAAACAGCAATTCCATTGCTAATACGCTCAGCCCGCACCCCATTATTTAAGGATAAAAACACTAAAATTCCCATTAAAAAAATATATATAAAATGCCTCACCCCTAACAATAAAAAAAATCTCATCATATCAAAATCAATCGCACCTTAAAAAATAATTCTTTTCATAACATAGAGTCAAATAAGACAAAAATACACACGCACATTAAAACATGTTATTTTTTAGGTGACCACGCATCATAATCTTCATGCACACAAGAACGCTCTCCATTGGAGGTGATAGCTCCCTTTGGTCGATAGCCCTCACTTGTTCCTGTCATATTTGCAACATGAGACTTTTCCCATTCATAAGGATGATAATCCTCTTGTGTTGGTGGACACTCACAGCGATGATGAATCCAGCCATGCCAACCTGGTGGAATAGTAGAGGCCTCAGAATAGTCTTTATAGATAACCCAACGGTGCGGATAACCATCCTTATGAAATCCTCCTTCATAATATATATTTCCAAACTGATCTTCCCCTATCCGCTTACCTTTGCGCCATGTGAAAAAACGCGTACCAATGGTATTACCATTCCACCATGTGAAGATTTGCTTAAAAAAACGAGCCATCTGCTATTCCATTCATTTAGTGCGCTCATGAAATTAATCGTTGGAATAAAATTATTAACGATTGAAATTATCGAAAAAGTTACTAGTAAATTCAACTACAATTCCAATTGATAGGTTAACGTGCTATCCTTTAATTTCAAGAAGATATCATATGTATGGCTTCTTCTCCACCCCATAAAATTTAATCTATGCCAAGTTTCATCTTAACCAATTCATTAACAGCTTGGGGATTTGCCTTACCACCTGTTACTTTCATTACCTGTCCAACAAACCAACCAGCTAAAGCAGGTTTGTGCTTTGCTTGCGCAACTTTATCAGAATTATTGGCAACGATCTCATCAACAGCTCTTTCAATAGCCTTTGTATCCGTTACCTGCTTCATATTTCGTTCTTCTACAATTTGGCGTGCATCTCCCCCCTCATTCCAAATAATCTCAAAAAGATCTTTGGCAATTTTTCCAGAAATAACTCCTTCTTTTATAAGATCAATAATGCTTCCCAATTGATTTGGCGATACTGGTGACTCTTCAATCTCACGATTATCTTTATTTAAAGCCCCTAAAAGGTCGTTAATCACCCAATTGGCAACTATTTTTCCATCACGCCCACGCGCTACCTCTTCAAAATAATCAGCAATAGCCTTTTCTGTCACAAGAATGGAAGCATCATACACTGTCAATCCCATTTCCTTAATAAAACGTGCTTTTATAGCGTCAGGCAATTCTGGTAAGTCTGCTGCCAAAGCATCCACAAATGCTTGATCAAATTCTAATGGTAAAAGATCAGGGTCAGGAAAATAACGATAGTCATGCGCTTCTTCCTTTGAGCGCATAGAACGCGTTTCACCTTTAGCGGCATCAAAAAGCCGAGTCTCTTGATCTATGACGCCTCCATCTTCTAAAATTGCGATCTGACGACGCGCTTCATATTCAATTGCTTGACCAATAAAGCGAATAGAATTAACATTTTTAATTTCACAGCGCGTTCCAAAATCTTCACCAGGACGACGAACAGATACATTGACATCTGCACGCATAGAACCTTCATCCATATTGCCATCGCAAGTGCCCAAATAACGAACAATCGTACGCAATTTTGTCATATAGGCTTTGGCTTCATCTGATGAGCGCATATCAGGCTTGGAAACAATTTCCATAAGAGCAACACCAGAACGATTAAGATCTACAAAAGACATCGTTGGATGTTGATCGTGCATCGATTTTCCAGCATCCTGTTCAAGATGCAACCTCTCAATTCCCACTTCAATATCCTCAAATTGGCCATTCGAATCTGGACCAACAGATATAATAATCTTTCCCTCTCCTACAATGGGATAGCGAAATTGAGAAATCTGATACCCCTGCGGTAAATCTGGATAAAAATAGTTTTTGCGATCAAAAACAGATTTTAAATTAATATGCGCCTTTAATCCTAACCCCGTTCGAACCGCTTGACGAACACATTCTTGATTAAGAACAGGCAACATACCTGGCATGGCTGCATCAATAAGTGATACATGATTGTTCGGCTCTGCACCAAATTTGGTTGATGCTCCTGAAAAAAGTTTCGAATTTGATATGATTTGCGCATGAACTTCCATGCCAATGATGACTTCCCAATCACCTGTAACTCCAGAAATAAAACGCTTAGAATCAGGAGTACGCGTATCAATGATGCTCATTGCCAATCCACTACCAATATTTTAAAATTCACTCATGGCTTATCTAAAACCATTCTCTCAGTGCAATCCTAGGATATAAATCTTACAACACAAGCCCGATTTTATCGGGCTTGTGTTGTTTGCATAAATATTAAGCTTTTTTAGGAGCCTTTTTCTTAGCTGGTTTTTTCTCTGTAGACGTTTCTTTCACTTCAGACTTTTTCTTTGCCTGCTTTTCTTCAGGGACATCTGATTCGTCATATTCTTTCATCAACTCTTCAACCGTCACTTCTTTATCTGTGACTTTTATCTGTGCTAATAAATGATCAATGACCTTTTCTTCAAAAATCGGAGCACGTAGATTTTCAACAGCTTCCGGAGTCTTACGGAAAAAATCCATAATCTCTTTCTCTTGTCCTGGATATTGGCGAACCTGATCAAAAACTGCTGCTTTTAGCTCATCCTCACTAACTTTAACACCAACCTTCATTCCAATTTCAGAAAGCACCAAACCAAGACGAACACGACGCTGCGCAAGGACACGATATTCCTCACGTGCCTTTTCTTCTGTAATACCTTCATCTTCAAAACTGCGCCCAGCCTTTTTCAAATCATCATTAACCTGAGCCCATATATTGTTAAACTCAACCTCTAAAAGTTCTTCAGGAATCTCAAAATTATAATCAGCATCTAAAGCATCAAGAATTTGACGCTTAACTTTTTGACGTGTCACTGAACCATATTGGCTTTCAATCTGCCCACGAACGACCTCACGTAAGCGATCTAGAGACTCTAAACCAACTTTTTGCGCTGCTTCATCATCAATTTTTAATTCATCTGGTTTAAAGACAGCTTTGACAGTAATGTCAAACTCTGCTTCCCGTCCTGCCAAATGTGCCGCACTGTAATTATCAGGAAATTTAACAAAAATCGTTTTTACATCCCCAGCTTTCACACCAACCAATTGCTCTTCAAAACCAGGAATAAATTGTTTTGACCCAAGAATCAGTTGTGCATCACTATCTGCCCCACCTTCAAATGGAACGCCTTCAAGCTTACCTTGATAATCTATGGTAATGCGATCACCTTCTTCAGAATTCCCCTCTTTTAGAGAATAATTACGCGTAGAAGAAAGGACGCGATTGACTTGATCATCAATATCCTGTTCAGGAATAGTTGCAATTTCACGGATAACCTTAATATGTTCAAAATCTTTAATGTCAATTTTTGGTAAAACTTCATACTTTAAACTAAAAGTAAAATCAGCTTTGCCATCTAGAATTTTTTCATCTTCATCTATATCAATTTTTGGCTGCATCGCTGCACGTTCATTGCGGTCTGCTAAAATAGAACGGGGTGCATCACTGAGTATCTCATTGAGAATCTCCGCCATAAAGGATTTACCATACATTTTTCGCAAATGCCCACTAGGCACTTTACCGGGACGAAAACCATTAAGCTTGATTTTTCCCTTGGTATCATCCAATCGTTCATTCAACTTTTCTTCTAAATCTTTCGCTGGAACCACGATCTTAATTTCGCGCTTCAGTCCTTCATTAAGCGTCTCGGTAACCTGCATTAAACACCTTCATTTTTCTAAGGAGAGGGATCAACCCACTCTAATAATCATTACATTCTAACACTTCGAGTGTTACATTTACCATGAAGCGGAATTTCAGACACGTAGAAATCCGTAGCACTTAAGGGATTGCTTTGGTGCGGATGGAGGGACTCGAACCCCCACGGTCTCCCGCCAGAACCTAAATCTGGTGCGTCTACCAATTTCGCCACATCCGCTCAAACTTACAAGCTAATAACCTTATACAAGCGGCGTTTCTATACCATTAATTACAGAAAAAAAGCAAACAAATATATTAAAAAAAACAAAATCTATGCTTTTCATACATAACTGCTTACGCTAAAAGTCAATTATGTTAAAGACATTTGATATCCCAATTCATATCATCGGTGGCGGTCTTGCGGGGTGTGAAGCAAGCTGGCAAATCGCTCAGTCAGGAATTTCTGTTGTTTTGCATGAAATGCGACCCGAAAAAAAATCAGATGCCCATAAAACCGATAAATTGGCAGAACTGGTTTGTTCAAATTCGTTTCGTTGCGATGATTCATTAACAAATGCCGTAGGACTTTTACATGCTGAAATGCGATTAGCAAAATCGTTAATTATGAAAGCTGCTGATGCCAACAAAGTTCCCGCAGGTAGTGCTCTTGCTGTTGACCGTGATGGATTTTCAAAAACCGTTACGACAGCACTTGAAAACCACCCTCTTATAACAATCAAACGTGAAGAAGTTCAAGAAATTCCTAAAGCTTGGAAACATGTTGTCATTGCAACAGGCCCCCTTACATCGCCTGCACTTGCTCAAAAATTACAAGCAATAACCGGTATAAAAGCTCTTTCTTTTTTTGATGCAATTGCGCCTATTATCCATACCGACAGTATTGATATCAACATTTGTTGGTATCAGTCTCGCTATGATAAAATTGGTCCTGAGGGAACAGGAAAAGATTATCTTAATTGTCCCCTCAACAAAGAACAATATGAAACATTCGTTGAAGCGTTAAAAAATGCTGAAAAAACAGAGTTTCGTGACTTTGAAAAAACGCCCTATTTTGATGGATGCCTCCCCATTGAAATTATGGCTGAGCGCGGACTTGAAACGTTAAGACATGGTCCTATGAAACCTATGGGCTTAACTAATGCCCATAACCCTACAGTTAAACCCTACGCTGTCGTTCAATTACGCCAAGATAATAAACTTGGAACGCTTTATAATATGGTCGGCTTTCAAACAAAACTGAAATATGGTGAACAAATTCGTATTTTTAGAATGATTCCAGGTCTTGAAAAAGCAGAGTTTGCGCGTCTTGGTGGTCTTCACCGCAATACCTACCTCAACTCGCCAATTATTCTTGATCAAACCCTTCGTTTAAAACAAAAAAAACAACTACGCTTTGCAGGGCAAATTACCGGATGTGAAGGTTATGTAGAATCAGCGGCAATAGGGCTTCTTGCTGGACGTTTTGCTGCTGCCGAATATCATCATATTTCCCCTTGCCTACCCCCACAAACTACAGCATTCGGAGCCCTTTTGAATCATATTACGGGGGGACACATCATAGATGAAAAAGCAGAAACACAGTCTTTTCAGCCAATGAATATCAATTTCGGACTTTTTCCCCCTATTGCTTCTATTAAACATTCAGGGAAACGTTTACCAAGTAAAGAAAAAAAATTAGTAAAAAAACAAGCCATAACAGCGAGAGCTCTCAATGATTGTACTCAGTGGTTAGCAAATAAATAATCAAAGAGCTCCTGTTTATAAAAAACACACGATTCGCCTCTCTCCTACTGAATAGATCTTTATGACTCTCGTGAAAAAATCATTCTAAAGCCTTTTAAAGACTGTCTCCCCCAATCAATAAATACTACCCTACGTTTCATCATTTATTCAATTATGTAGATGCTGTAAAATAACTTTTGGCTATAAAAAACTTTACCGCTATCAATAATTTAATATGATTTAATGACTAAAAACAAAATAATTATATAAATATATTATGAATAATCAAAATAAATAAATGGAAATACACAAGTAATACTGTAATATCTTTATTAATAGTTTTTATATTACGTAATGTATATTATTTTATAAGAGTAATTTTTCTGTTTTTTAACTTCCTCCCTCAAAATTTGTGATGTTCTCTCATTTTAACTCTTGTATGATGAAGGAAAAATACTCGCTTGCATATCACAAGTGAAATAAAGATATGGAAAAAATATTTGTAGGATAGAGCTGGAGCTATCTCTCCCCTCTCAAATGCCAAGAAAAATCCCAATATTAAAAACCAAATCTGAATATCAAAAGATTTTTTTATTTCAGGATCTTATAATAAATCAATAAAATTATCCTCTTGGTGCGTCACAAGAAAGGTTGGCGTATAAGAGTAAAAGAATAAAACTATCCCTTATGCACTCGTCTCAGATATCTGGGGCTAGTCGCAACATTATAGGAACTGAGAAAATAGATAGCACGGTGGCACCAACATGCACTTTTATTAAGCGTAAATGGTGATATATAATAACTTTTATGGACTTTACAGAGTTTTCCGCTTCATATTATTTACGGATCTTGTTTTGAAATAAATACCGTAACACTTCAGCGTAATAAAAGTTAATATTACATTTTATAAGCCATACCCGCGCTCAATTAATACAGTACAATATTTCATTGAGAAGACTAAAAACAATATATTTCCAGCAATACATGAAAATAAAAAATATCGCAAGGATCTCAAAGTTTTATGTGAAAAACAAGCATAACACATGTGTTAAAAAAACCCGCTTATAAATAAATCGGGTTTTTTTAATGTAGCTTAAATTATTTTTTATTAACTGCTTCTTTAAGGCTTTTTCCTGCAGAAAATTTGGGTACAGAACGTGCTGGAATATCGATTTCAGCACCAGTTGAAGGATTACGCCCCTTTGTTGCAGCACGATGAGAAACTTCAAAAGTGCCAAAACCTGGAAGACGAACATCTCCCCCTGAAGCCAAAGCTTCTGTTACAGAAGCCATAAAAGCATCAACAACAGCACCAGCTTGCGCTTTCGAAACACCTGCCTTTTCAGCAACGGAGCTAACGAATTCACTTTTATTCATAAAATATTTCCTTTCCCTATATTACCTGAACATGACTTAATCATGTTATTGGTCAGTTTATTGAAAAGTACAGCAAACAGAAGTCTTATTTTTATCCAAAACATTGTTTTTTTAGCAATAATCACAGTTATTCACGGAATTTTTCACTTTTTCCAACAAAAAACAGAATAATAACCTCAACAACATCTTCTACCACCTAAAAAATGCCGTTATAAATGAGATAAGTGAATCAGTGCGCAATCTGTATTCCTTCACTATCACTGCTCTCTGACCGGATTGGCACAGCCCCTGTAGAGGGTTCTTTCCATTCAATAGTGTCTGGAAAACGAACCAACGCGTGTTTCAAAACTTCACTCACATGATTTACCGGAATAATTTCCATATTATTTTTGACATCATCAGGAATATCAACCAAATCTTTTGCATTTTCTTCAGGAATAAGTACTTTTTTTATCCCTCCTCGAAGAGCTGCTAAGAGTTTTTCTTTTAATCCACCAATGGGTAAAACGCGTCCACGTAAAGTAATTTCACCAGTCATTGCAATATCTTTATGCACAGCTACTCCTGTAAGGACCGAAACAATTGCTGTCACCATTGCAATCCCAGCCGATGGGCCATCTTTTGGTGTCGCACCCTCTGGAACATGAACATGGATATCGCGTTTTTCAAAAAGTGGAGGTTCAATACCAAAATCAACAGCACGAGAACGTACATAAGATGCTGCCGCTGAAATGGACTCTTTCATAATATCACGTAAATTTCCAGTTACAGTCATCTTCCCTTTGCCGGGCATCATAACTCCTTCAATGGTCAATAACTCTCCACCGACTTCTGTCCACGCAAGACCTGTTACAACACCAATTTGATTTTCTCCTTCAATTTGATTGTAATGATAACGTTTAACACCCAAGAAATCATGAATATTACTTTCTGTAACTTTTACAGATTTTTGATGCGTTTTGAGAATTTTTGTAACGGATTTGCGGGAAATTTTCATGAGTTCACGTTCAAGGTTACGAACGCCTGCCTCACGTGTATAAAACTGAATAATTGACCTTAGTGCTCCATCAGAAATACTGAGTTCTTTTTTAGACAAACAGTGATCTTTTAGTGCCTTTGGTAAAAGATGCTGTTTAACAATTTCCATTTTCTCACATTCAGTATAACCAGCGATACGAATAATTTCCATACGATCCATTAACGGACCCGGAATATTAAGCGTATTGGCAGTTGTGATAAACATGACATCAGAAAGATCATATTCAACTTCCAAATAGTGATCAATGAATGTACCATTTTGTTCAGGATCAAGAACTTCTAATAAAGCGGATGAAGGATCGCCACGAAAATCTTGGCCCATTTTATCAATTTCATCAAGCAAGAAAAGCGGATTAGATTTTTTTGCTTTTTTCATAGACTGGATAATTTTTCCAGGCATCGATCCAATATATGTTCGGCGATGTCCACGAATTTCTGCTTCATCTCGGACACCTCCCAATGAGATACGAACATACTCACGTCCCGTTGCCTTTGCAATAGAGCGCGCTAATGATGTTTTCCCTACACCTGGAGGACCTAACAAACAAATAATGGGACCTTTTATCTTTGACGCGCGACTTTGTACGGCCAAATATTCAATAATTCGCTCCTTAACTTTTTCAAGACCAAAATGTTCATTATTCATGACCTTTTCAGCAAAATCTAAATTGTTTTTAATCTTAGATTTTTTACCCCAAGGCATTGCTAATAACCAATCAAGATAGTTACGTACAACTGTCGCTTCTGCAGACATAGGAGACATATTCCGTAATTTTCTCAATTCTGCTCCAGCTTTTTCCTGTGCTTCCTTGGATAGTTTTGTATTCTTGATACGTTCTTCTAATTCAGAGAGTTCATCTCGGCTATCATCACCTGCTCCTAACTCTTTTTGAATAGCCTTCATCTGCTCATTGAGATAATATTCTCGTTGGTTTTTTTCCATTTGCCGTTTAACATGCGAACGAATACGTTTTTCAACCTGCAAAACAGAAATTTCTCCTTCCATGAAGGACAAAACACGTTCAAGACGGGCCCGCACAGGTAAGAGCTCTAATATTTCCTGTTTTTCTGCCAGTTTAATCATCAAATGAGAAGCGATCGTATCGGCAAGCTTAGAAGGATTATCAAGCTGGCCAATCGCATTCACAACTTCAGGAGAGATTTTTTTATTAAGCTTTACATAGTTTTCAAAATAAGTAATCACTGACCTTGAAAGAGCTTCAATCTCAACATCACTCTCTCTAGGTTCTTCTGTAACAGTTGCAAAAGCCTGATGATAACCTTCACTTAAAGCAAATTGACTAATTTTTGCACGTGCAGTTCCTTCAACCAAAACCTTTACAGTACCATCAGGAAGCTTTAAAAGTTGAAGAATATTAGCAAATGTACCAATATGATAAATATCCTCTGATTTTGGATCGTCATCAGAAGCATTTTTTTGTGTCACCAATAGTATTTGCTTATCAACCGCCATCGTTTCTTCAAGAGCACGAATTGATTTTTCGCGGCCCACAAAAAGTGGAACAATCATATGGGGGAAGACAACAATATCACGAAGAGGTAAAACAGCATAAACCCCATCTCTTACTTCATCTGTCTTTTCATCAATATATTGCATAACTCTCCTTTCTGGAGCCTATGAGCTATCTACAACAATTAGCCCACCTTTAGAAAATCTCAGCTCTTCACTGTACATGAAGTGGTAATTACTCATACATAAATCAAGCATTATAATGATATTATTAGAAACACCTATCAAATACCGTTCACTACCACCTTTTATATTGTGCATCGCACAATGTCATGCTGATACATTTTCTTTATCTTCTGCACGTTCTGAGTAAATATAAAGAGGACGCGCTTTCCCATCAACGACATCACTCGAAATAACCACTTTTTGAACGCCTTCAAGAGCCGGTAGCTCAAACATCGTCTCAAGAAGGATCTTCTCCATAATAGAACGTAAACCACGAGCACCAGTTTTACGTTCAATTGCTTTCTTTGCAATAACACGTAAAGCATCTTCATGAAATGCTAACTCAACATTTTCCATTTCAAAAAGACGCTGATATTGCTTTACTAACGCATTTTTAGGTTGGGATAAAATTTGCATGAGGGCGTTAACATCTAAATCCTCTAAGGTAGCGACTATAGGAAGCCGCCCAATAAATTCTGGTATTAAACCAAATTTAATAAGATCTTCAGGCTCTAAATCACGAAAAATTTCACCGACACAACGCTCATCCGGAGCCTTAACAGTCGCAGAAAAACCAATAGAAGTTTTTTCACCACGACCTGAAATGATCCGTTCTAAACCTGCAAAAGCTCCCCCACAAATGAATAAGATGTTTGTGGTGTCAACCTGAAGAAACTCTTGTTGCGGATGCTTACGTCCACCTTGAGGAGGAACAGAAGCAATCGTTCCTTCCATAATTTTTAATAATGCTTGCTGAACTCCTTCCCCCGAAACATCTCTTGTAATAGAAGGATTGTCTGCTTTACGAGAAATCTTATCAACCTCATCAATATAAACAATACCACGCTGCGCACGTTCAACATTATAATCTGCTGCTTGAAGAAGCTTCAAAATAATATTTTCAACATCTTCTCCCACATAACCCGCTTCAGTCAAAGTGGTCGCATCCGCCATCGTAAAAGGCACATCAATAATACGTGCTAATGTTTGTGCAAGATAAGTTTTACCACAACCCGTTGGACCAACAAGAAGAATATTTGATTTAGCCAACTCAATATCATTGCTTTTAGACTGATGCGCCAACCGTTTATAATGATTATGAACAGCAACAGAAAGAACACGCTTTGCATGCTGCTGACCAATAACATAGTCATCAAGAACTGTTATAATTTCCTGTGGCGTAGGAACACCATCACGCACCTTAACCCCAGAAGACTTATTTTCTTCCCGAATAATATCCATGCAAAGCTCTACACATTCATCACAGATAAATACAGTAGGCCCCGCAATGAGCTTACGCACCTCATGCTGACTCTTGCCGCAGAACGAGCAATAGAGAGTATTTTTTGATTCGTTCCCGCTATTGCTAATTTTGCTCATTTTTCTTTCCTTTCACCACAATATATGAACACTTTGCCTTTTCAAAGGAAGCTTTTCATCATGAAAACTAAAAGACATATAGAAAACCATGCATGTCTCAATACTTTTAGGTGTTTCTCTTATTTTGCGATATTTTTTATAAAACTCTTTGATTTAAAGTAGCTGTTTTTTCTATAAAAACTCTTAATCTTTTTCTTCTTTTTCAGTTTCTGCACGGTATTGTATAACATCATCAACTAAGCCAAACGCTTTGGCTTCTTCTGCTGTCATAAAATGATCGCGATCGAGAGTTCTCTCTATAACCTCATAATCTTGACTCGTATGTTGAACATAAATTTCATTTAAACGCCGTTTCATCTTTATAATATCTTGCGCATGTCGCTCAATATC
This sequence comes from Bartonella sp. AP11XZML, assembly GCF_042196445.1. Lineage (NCBI taxonomy): Bacteria > Pseudomonadati > Pseudomonadota > Alphaproteobacteria > Hyphomicrobiales > Bartonellaceae > Bartonella > Bartonella sp. AP11XZML. The sequence goes on along the minus strand of NZ_JBHIQF010000091.1, from coordinate 44,912 downwards.
TGAAGCTTGACCTTGAAAACCACCAGATGGTTGATGCACCATAATACGTGCGTTTGGCAATGTAAAACGATGACCTTTTGCTCCAGCCGTTAATAATAAAGACCCCATAGATGCCGCTTGCCCCATGCAAAGCGTAGAAACAGGAGGGCGAATAAACTGCATAGTATCATAAATAGCCATACCAGATGTTACGACACCACCTGGAGAATTAATATAAAGACTAATTTCTTTTTTAGGATTTTCCGCTTCCAAGAAAAGCAATTGTGCACAAACAAGCATTGCCATACCATCTTCAACAGGTCCATTAATAAAAATAATCCGTTCCTTTAAAAGACGGGAAAAAATATCATAGGCCCGTTCACCACGATTTGTTTGTTCAATAACCATAGGAACAAGGCTTAATGCTGTTTTCATTGGATCACTCATATTTTTACTTTCCGTTCATATAACAACCGCTCTTTACACATTCAATGTTTTTGTCCATATGTTAACATTACTCTCTTGTGCAAGCTACAATCAAGAGATTGTATAAGATAGATTAAAATCTCAATAGTTAAAATAGCAATAATAACTCTACCTAAACAAATGATGAACATCCGGAATGCGAGATACCGCCCAATGGTAAAAACTTCCTTCCTGAGGTCTTTTCGTAGTCTTTGTCTTTCTGTGAATATGAAAACCTATCAAGCGTGAATCTGTAAGCGGCTTTACGCCAAAAGCTGGTTCAAAAATACGTTCAGTTTTTCGCCCAGTCCAATAATAAAAAGTTTCCTTTGCTTCATGAAAAAAACCATATCGTTTTGCTAATCGTGAAATACCATCATTGCCAAATATTGTAACGCCAAGATTTCCCGGTAAAATCGGCATTTTTTTCCTCTTTAATCAGAACGGTCTCCAAACACGACGCTTAAACCCAAGCCAATGAGGAATAATTTCTGTGCCAGCCCAATAAATCCTCAAATATTTTTATAATAGGGTTATTGGGCGGAAAATAAAGTGCAGAAACGCCTACTCTTGTATTATTTTCTCTTGCCAACCAAACCTTATCCGCATCTGGATGAAATTGTTTAACAAGGTAAACATCTGTATCTAACCAAACACCTTGTTGATATTTCATCAGCATAACACGAAAAAAATCCGAGAACTGAACAATTGTACATCCTAGTTTATCATCAGAAAAATCGGGGTCAAGGCGATAAATTGCTGAGCGTGGTAAAATTGATTCGGCTTCATGCAGCTCAACACCAGCAGGGAGATTATCTATTTTTTTATCATAACTAAAAAGCTTAACGCGCTGTCCAGTTTTAACCATTGAGGACAAACAAAGCCTATCCACCAATCTTAATTGTCCACTATACCAAAAAGTACAAATATCCATAGATAATATCTCAAAAATATTCTAAACTTACGCGAAAGAGTTGTTCAACATCACGAACCCTATCAGCAAGAGCAAAAATCACTATTCTATCACCAGACAAAATACGCGTATCTGCCGAAAGCTGTATTATTGTCTTATTGCGATAAATTGCACCAATTCTCAAACCATCTGATAAATTGAGCTCTGATAATGACTTACCAACCAATGAAGATGTTTGCATCACTTCAGCTTCAATAATTTCTGCTCGGCCATTAAAAACTGAATGAACAGAACGAATACGCCCACGGCGCATTTGTTGCAAAATTCTCGATATTGTAACGCTATGGGGATTAAGATATGCATCCACACCAACAGCACGACTAAATTCTTGATAGGCAACATTATTAATCAATACCATATTGGCTTTGCAGCCCAATCTTTTAGCAATAATAGCGCTTAAGAGATTAACCTGATCTTGATTGGTCAATGTAATCATTAAATCGGACTGATCAATTCCCGCATCTTGAAGAATCACTGGATCTAACACGTTACCGTATAAAACTGTTGTTTTTTCAAGCTGATCAGCAATTGTGAGGGCTCTTTCTCTATGCGCTTCTATAATCTTCAATTTTAATTTATGGAAACGCTTTTCAATAGCCTGTGCAACATAAAGGCCAATGTGACCACCCCCTGCAATAATCATGCGGTGGGCATCTTGTTCTTTATGACCAAAAAGCCCAACAGCACGACGCATCTGTTCACGAGAAACAACAAGATAGGTTATATCACCAACGCGTAATTGCGTTTCTGAATGTGCAACCAATAATTCCGCGCCACGTTTAATAGCAGTAACCGTCGTATGAAGATCTGGAAAAAGCTCTGTTAATTGACGCAAAGGTGTATTAATAACGGGACAATCTTCCATGCATTCCAAAGCTAGTGCCACAATATCATCATTACAAAAATAAAGAACATCTATTGCACCAGGTAAAGCAATACGGCGCAAAACCATTTCCCCAACTTCAACTTCTGGCGAAATAACCACATCAATGGGAATATTCTCTCTGGAAAAAAGCGTCTTATAACGTGGTTCTAAATAAGATTGTGAGCGAATACGAGCAATTTTTGTGGGCACATTAAATAATGAATGTGCTACTTGGCAAGCTACCATATTAACTTCATCAAACAAAGTGACAGCAATCAACATATCAGCTTTGTCTGCATCTGCAGCCAAAAGAACTTCAGGCCGTGAACCGTGACCAACAAAACCTCTCACATCCAATGTATCGCGAATCTTTTCAATTAATCTCGTTTCAATATCAATAACAGTAACATCGTGATTTTCAGCAGCAAGACGCTCTGCTATCCCATAACCAACCTGTCCTGCTCCACAAATAATAATACGCATCGCTTTAAGAAACTCCAAGCGCTTTAAGTTTACGGTGCAAAGCTGAACGCTCCATGCCTATAAATTCAGCAGTACGTGATATATTTCCACCCAAACGCCCAATCTGCGCCACTAAATATCTCTTTTCAAATAATTCTCGAGCTTCACGTAACGGCAAATCCATTATACTTTCATCTGAATCCATTTGAAGACGTGGCAAAGAATCACTTACTTCACTGGGAAGAAAGTCCGCTGTTATAGGACCATCACCATCCCGCACAAGAATAAGAAGACGCTCAATATTATTACGTAATTGCCGCACATTACCCGGCCAAGCGTGCGTTTGCAAAATAGCAATCACATCATCACTGATTGCACGCGGTTTAATCCCAACCTGCTGTGATATTGTTTTTACAAAATGATGTACAAGTTCTGGAATATCTTCACGACGCGCTGAAAGGGGCGGAACAACAATAGGAACAACGGAAAGACGGTGAAAAAGATCCTCCCTAAAGCGCCCATCAGAAATGAGGTTTTCAAGATTTTGCGCTGTCGAAGAAATGATACGGACATCCACCTTAACACGTTTTGTGCCGCCAATTCTCTCAAATGTTTGCCCCGTTAAAACCCGAAGAATCTTCCCTTGAGTCTCACGCGGCATGTCAGCAATTTCATCAAGATATAAGATACCGCCATGAGCTTCCTCTAAGGCACCAATTTTACGCTCTCTTCCCTCCATTTCGCTGCCAAACAGCTCTATTTCCATTCTTTCCGGAGTAATCGTTGCAGCATTTATTGTAACAAATGGCCCATTCGAACGCGTTGAGAGCGCATGAATAGTTCGTGCAACAGTCTCTTTTCCTGCCCCTGAAGGACCTGTTATCATGATGCGACTATTGGTTGGTGCTACTTTTTCTATGATTTGACGCAAATTTTTTATAACTGTCGATTTTCCGAGCAACTCTAATGTCTCGTTCGAACGCTTTCGCAATTCTAAAAGCTCACGTTTTAAATTTGAATTTTCAAGTGTTCTCTCTGCAACCAATACAAGTCTATCAGCTTTAAAAGGTTTTTCAATGAAATCATATGCCCCTCGCTTTATAGCGGAAACAGCCGTCTCAATATTACCATGACCAGAGATCATAACGACCGGAAGAGCCGGATATTGTGTTTTAATTTCATCAAGCAGTGCTAAACCATCGAGACGACTACCCTGTAGCCAAATATCCAAAAAAATGAGCTTTGGAATACGCTCACTAATTTGAGCCAATGCTTCATCAGAGTTACAAGCAACACGCGTTTCATAACCTTCATCATCTAAAATACCAGCAACAAGCTCACGAATATCTGCTTCATCATCAACAATCAAGATATCTGATACCATACTATTCCCCTATCTTATGATTTATGGCTTGTATAATATTACCCTGCTTACCCCCATCCGCTGGAAATATCAAACGGATCATCGCACCACGACCTTCATAAAAACTCTCCGGTGCATCATGAAGCTCCATGAAACCACCGTGATCTTCAATAACTTTGCGCACAATAGCTAACCCCAGCCCTGTTCCTTTTTCCCGCGTTGTTATATAGGGTTCTAATAACTTTTGTCTTTGCTCTTTAGGAAGTCCTTTCCCGTTATCAACAACATCCACAACCACCCATTCTTCCTGACGATAAGAACGGATAAGAATATGACCGTGAATATTTTCCTCTCGCATAACTGAATCTATGGATTCGCTCGCGTTTTTGATAACATTGCAAAAAGCCTGTACAATGAGACGGTTATCAAATGCACCCATAAGTGGTAGAGTTCCTAAATCTTGCTCAAAATGAATATCATGTCGCGTCACTTCTATCAAGAAACATGCTTCGCGCAACAATTCTCGTATATCTAAAATATGCATTTTGGGTTTGGGCATACGTGCAAAAGAGGAAAACTCATCAACCATACGCCCAATATCTCCAACCTGCCGAATAATTGTGTCAATACACCGCTCAAAGACCTCTCTATCTTGTGTAATAGCTTTGTTATAACGTTTACGAATGCGTTCAGCGGATAACTGAATAGGTGTAAGAGGATTTTTAATTTCGTGTGCAATACGCCGCGCAATATCCGCCCACGCCGCTGTACGTTGCGCTGCAACAAGGTCTGTAATATCATCAATTGTTAGAACCCAAGATTGCCCTTGTCCATCATCCTCCTCCATCGTAACTTGGACATTACAGACACGCTCTTTTCCTGCAACGTTTAAAGTGACCTGCTCACGATGGTTTTTACGATCCAATGAACGCACAAACTGAAAAACCTGCCAAATTTCAGCGCTTAAAGATAAAAGACTTTTTCCAACAACGTGCTCTGAGCGAATATCAAACATCGCTTCAATAGACCGATTGATAATGGTGATATCACCATTATCATCTATCCCTGCTACTCCCGCTGTTACACCCGATAACACAGCTTCAGAAAAACGCCGTCTTTCATCAATTTGATCACGCACTGCAATCAATTCATTACGCCGACTTTTCAATTCACTGACCATGTAATTAAAAGTTTTGGATAATTGCCCAATATCTCCATCTTTTGCTCGTACTGGCACGAAAATTTCCATATTTCCAGAAGCAACATCATCGGCAGCACTAATGAGAAGACGAATAGGACGTACTAAGCGATCAGCAACAGCAATAGCAGCCCAAATGGCTGATAAGAATAAACTAAAAAAAAGACACAAATAAAGCATACCAAATGCAATCTGTGTCAGCAGGCGATTTTCATTTAAATCACGATAACGATCTGTATTAACTTCTGTCAAACGCAAAGCAGATAAAACACCTTTATCAACGTCACGCACCAAATATAAAAATGTGTTTGGAATATTGGTAAATTTTAAAATAATACCAAAATAATCATGAACGCCTGGTTGAAAAGAAAAAGGTCTCGCACTGGTTGCACGTTCAATAAGATGAGAAGGAGGAATTGGCAGTTTATCTTCATCACCAAGAGCACTCGATACAAAAATAGCTCCACTAGAACTTAACAAAAATGCACCACGCAAATTGCGTCCTAGAGCATGACGCGTCAATTGCATCCTATATTCAGCTGGATTACGTTCTAAGAGTTTTTTGTTATCAAGTGCAAATGCCATCGCGTAGGATAAATTTTTTAAATTTTGGAGCATTTCATCTGCATAAGCATTTGCTAAATCAATAGAAGAGCCCACAATTTGCCGCGTTGTTGTATCAAACCATCGATCAAGTCCCAAATTTAGTGCTGGACCCGATACAAGAGCTACAGCAACAGCTGGCATTGTCGCAACAAGTGCAAACAATGAAATAAGGCGCACATGAAGACGCGATCCTGCACGCCTTGAACGCCAAGCACGAATGATCGGTATCATCTCATAAAAAACGATGACAATAAGCCCTAAAACCCAAAAACTATTAATTCCTATAAGAATAAGGGTTACTGTTCTACTGGGAACAACAGGAGTTAATCCAATAAGAATAATAAATGAAACAGAGGCCGTAAGTAAAGCCAATACAATAATTGTAATCCCTAAAAAAATATATACCTTACTTAAACGATACAACTCATCGTTATAAGTATTTTTATCTATGTCTTGAAGATTCGTCACAGATGTTATATTCGTCATGAGCTTACATACCCTTATCCCATTATTCTCATATAACCTTTTGTAGCAAAAATTGACAATACTAATACTACATTTAAAATAGGCAAATATAGTCAACGAGAAAAAACTTCTACATTTTGCAAAATATCTTTAAAATAGACTGTGTTCGTCGATACTTTACGAAGGAAATGAGATGCGATTAACAAAACAAACAAATTATGCTCTTCGAATGCTCATGTATTGTGCAGATAATCAGGGAACTCTCAGTCGTGTTCCAGAAATTGCTAAAGCATATGCCGTTTCAGAGCTTTTTTTATTTAAAATCCTTCAGCTGCTTGTTCAAGCAGGTTTTATACAAACAGTGCGTGGACGCAATGGTGGAGTTAGATTGGCTAAACCCGCAGCAGAAATTTCAGTCGCGGATGTTGTGAAAGTAACAGAAGACAACTTTTCCCTCGCAGAATGTTTCGATACTGCAGAACCAACTTGCCCCTTGTTTGATTTTTGTGGTTTAAATACCGCACTTCAAAAAGCATTAAATGCTTTTTTTGAGGTGTTATCCGTGATATCCCTTGCTGATCTACAACAACCATCCTTTCAAAATCATTTTAAAATTAATGACAAAAAAGCAAACTAAGATTATAATACAAGGAGATTAAGTATTTCTATTGCAGCAATAATATTAGCCGCTGGACGGGGTGAAAGAGCAGGATCTCCCCATAAAATTCCAAAACAATATCGGCTTCTAGGACAAAAGCCAATTATTTATCATACCGTGCATTGTTTTTTGCAGCATCCAGCTATCACAACAATTATTCTTGTTATTCATCCAGAAGATCGTCAAATCTGTGAACAAGCTATTGACGATTTTAAAGAGCGCCTTATTATCGTTGAAGGAGGCAATACACGTCAAATCTCTACCTTATATGGACTTCAGGCACTCAAAAAATTTGCCCCCCAATATGTGCATATTCATGATGGTGCACGCCCTTTTATCGAAAACAAGCTTCTTAATAACATTCACAACACTATCACGCCTCAAGAAGGTGTTCTTCCTGTTCTGCCCATCTCTGATACCCTTAAACGTATAAATAATCAGCATGTTTTAGAAACAATTCCCCGTACCCATCTTTATAGTGCACAAACTCCACAGTGTTTTCCCTTTGAACATATCTTAGCGGCCCATAAACAAGCAAAACAAGCTTGCAAACAAGAATTCACTGACGATTGCGCAATTGCCGAATGGTTTGGAATTCCTATGCGTACCGTTCCTGGAGATCCTAACAACATAAAAATTACATGGCATGAAGATTTTAATACTGCACATTTATATCTCCAAAAGAAAATGCAAATATTTCCTGATATTCGTACCGGCAATGGTTATGATGTTCACTCTTTTGAGGATGGTGATTTTCTTATATTATGTGGTATAAAAATCCCTTTTCATAAAAAATTAAATGGACACTCCGATGCGGATGTTGCTCTTCATGCATTAACAGATGCCCTTCTTGCAACTCAAGGTGCTGGAGATATCGGTACACATTTTCCTCCCTCTGATCCTCAATGGAAAAATGTATCATCAGAAATTTTTCTCCATCATGCTCTTGATATTATAAAACAAGCAGGTGGTCGTATCGCCAATGTTGATATCACAATTATCGCTGAAAATCCTAAAATTGGTCCTTATCATCATGCCATGACAGAAAATCTTATGACAATACTTGCAATTACGCCTGATCGAATCTCTATCAAAGCAACAACAAATGAAAAGCTCGGATTTATTGGTCGTGGTGAAGGGATTGCTGCTCTTGCAACAGCGTGCGTTCTTTATCCAGGAGAAATTCCCCAATGACATATTTTTGTGAAAAACAAGCGCGTAAAGTCCTTAATACCTGTTGCCAAAAAGGTTTGCTGTTAACAACTGTAGAGTCTTGTACAGGAGGGCTCATTGCTGCATGCCTCACAAATATAGCAGGATCGTCAGATGTTCTCGATTGTGGATTTGTTGTTTATTCAAATGAATCCAAAACACGCCTTGTTGGCGTTTGTGCTGAACTTATAAGAATCTATGGCGCCGTTTCAAAAGAAGTTGCTCTTGCAATGGCTGAGGGTGGATTAAAACATTCACAAGCTGACATTGCAGTTTCTGTAACAGGAATTGCTGGTCCAGGAGGTGCAAGTCTTGATAAACCTGTAGGACTTGTGCATTGCGCAGTTGCTTACAAAAACCACTCTCCCCTGCATAAAGAAATGCACTTTGCTCATCTTAATCGCAATGCTATCCGCCACGCAACTGTTGAAAATGCTTTTAAAATGATTCTGGAATTGCTTCACTGAATTCCCCATACTAATTTCAAAATTCTTTATTCCCCATCGTGTCTATAATCGTCAACATCTTGAAAAAATTTTATTATATCACAACTTGAAAATGAACGATCTGACTAGCGTAAAGTTATCTCACTTCAGTCCTGTGTAGGTTGAATTAATCAAATTTATTCACTTACACGCCACAAGAGAAAAAACTGTATAAATAAAATGATTAATGAAAGGAAAACTTGTACCTCTCTCTCAAGTGCTAAGAGCTGGCACAACATCTTGAGAGATGGCAAATAAATGATACAGGAGAACTTCTTCATAAGTGTACAGATGTAGATTTTATATACTTTTACGAGAATCTATACTATTTATTATGAGCACTATTATGAAATGGGTATGACGCAAGCATGTTCTATTTGGGCGTTTTGTTTAACGAGTGTGCATCCATTAAAAAAGAGAGAAACAAAAGCATGAAGCTGTGCATCATCTTCATCATTTAAAATGATATTCCCTCAATATGCTTTTGAAAGCTGAATTAAAAACAAATAGTAAAGATGGAAACCGGTTTTCACCTTCACGCTGTTTAAGCAATACGTATTGTTAAAAAATAACAGAATAGACTATGTTACCGTAGAGCCATAAATCTGATGCGCACGCTTCTCAAAAGCCTCGGTAAATTTACGAAACGCAATATCAAACATTGAGCCCATCACTAATCCAAGCGTTTTACTTTTAAATTCATAATCAATAAAAAACTCTACATTACATGCATTGGTATTTTCAATATCATGAAAGGCCCAACGATTTTCAAGATATTTGAATGGACCATCAATATATTTAACTTCTATAAGACTTTTTTCCGGCTGAAGAAATACTTGAGTCGTAAAAGTTTCACGAATAATCTTATAGCCAACGGTCATATCCGCAAGAAGCAATATTTTTTTTCCATATTCTTTTCGAGAACGTATTATTAAAGACTCACACATTGGTAAAAATTCAGGATAACGCTCAATATCTGAAACCAGATCAAACATTTCACTGGCACTATGGGTGATCTGCCGATGTATTGTAAAAATCGGCATAATTATCTCTGTAAGGAAAATTTTTCATCACGCGCTTTTTGCAAAATGGCAAAATCATCTCCAGCATGATGAGATGAACGCGTTAGAGGATTGGAGGCCATATGTAAAAATCCTTTTACTTTACCAATCTTGGCAAAAGACTCAAATTCTTCAGGAGGCACAAAACGAACAACTGGATGATGTTTTCGTGTAGGCTGCAAATATTGTCCAATTGTCATAAAGTCAACATCAGCAGCGCGCAAATCATCCATCAATTGCAAAACTTCATTTCGCTCCTCCCCAAGGCCAACCATAATTCCCGATTTTGTAAAAATTGTTGGATCAAGTTCTTTAACACGTTGTAATAAACGAATTGAATGAAAATAACGTGCCCCTGGACGGACCTTCAAATATTTAGAAGGAACTGTTTCTAAGTTATGATTAAAAACATCAGGCTTAGCAGCAACAACAACTTCTAAAGCGCCATCCTTATGACGAAAATCAGGTGTAAGAACTTCAATTGTTGTTTTAGGAGTTTTTTGACGAATCGCATAAATAACTTTTGCAAAATGCTCAGCACCACCATCAGCAAGATCATCACGATCAACAGATGTAATGACAACATGTTTTAATTCCATCCGTGCAACAGCATCAGCGACACGTTCTGGCTCATTATCATCAACGGCAAGTGGAATACCTGTTGCAACGTTACAAAAAGCACAAGCACGCGTACATATTTCACCTAAAATCATAAAGCTAGCATGCCTCTGGCTCCAACATTCGCCAATATTAGGACAACCAGCTTCTTCACATACAGTCACTAACTTATGCGTACGTACAATACCATGTGTTTCCTTATAAATTGGTGATGTTGGCGCTTTTACACGAATCCAATCTGGCTTTTTTTGAACGCTTGTATCAGGACGATGTGCCTTTTCAGGATGACGCAATCGTCTATTTGCAACTCTATCAACAACCGTAACCATTTGAGCCTTTGCCTTATAAATACGAAGTAACAATCAAAAATATAAAATTTTTCATACAATCCAGTCATCAAGCGTTTAAAACTTGACCATAAGCATCTAATACACTTTCTTTCATCATTTCCGATAAGGTCGGATGTGGAAAGACAGTATGCATTAATTCTTCTTCTGTTGTTTCAAGATTCATAGCAATAACAAAACCCTGTATCAATTCTGTTACCTCAGCCCCTACCATATGGGCCCCGAGAAGCTGTCCTGTTTTTTTATCAAAAATCGTTTTTACTAACCCCTGATCTTCACCCAAAGCAATCGCTTTACCATTCGCAGCAAAAGAATAACGACCAATACGTATATCATAACCTGCTTCTTTTGCAGCCGCTTCTGAAAGCCCTACAGAGGCAACCTGTGGTGTACAATATGTACACCCTGGAATTTTTCTTTTATCAAGCGGATGAGCACTCTTCAAACCTGCAAGATGCTCAATACATATCACACCTTCTTCTTCTGCTTTATGGGCCAACATAGGAGGACCTGCTACATCACCAATAGCATAAATGCCTTCCACCCCCGTCCAACTCCATTCATCAGTTACAATGCACCCGCGATCGGTTTTTATTCCCAAAGCTTCTAAACCAAGATTCTCAATATTACCTTGCACCCCAACAGCGGAAATCAACCGGTCAACAGTCATTGACTCTATTTTACCTTGAACATCAATATGTACACTTACAGAATCGGAAGATTTTTCAACCTTTGTTACTTTTGCTTGACGAAGAATGCGTAAACCTTTTTTCTCTAACTGTTTACGAGCAAACGTTGAAATTTCAATATCTTCAGCAGGCATGATATGGGGCATCATTTCAACAACAGTTACTGTCGCCCCCATATCATGATAAAAAGAAGCAAATTCAATGCCAATAGCCCCAGACCCTATAACCAAAAGCGATTTTGGCATTGCTGGCGGTATCATAGCTTCAAAATAAGTCCAAATGAGTTTTCCATCTGGCTCAATACCAGGAAGGACACGAGGACGTGCGCCCGTTGCAATAATGATATGCTTTGCTTGATAAGTTCCCTCCCCTAACGTCCCTTTAGGGACTGGATTTTGCGGTTGCATAATCGGTTTGGAGGATGAAGAAACCATAATTTCCGCAGGAAGGCTTCCCCTTGCTTCTTTAGTAAGCTTTGCTTCACCCCAGATAATATCAATTTTGTTTTTTTTCATTAAAAAACCAACACCAGCATTTAAACGTGCTGAAACACCGCGTGAACGTGCCACAACATCTTTGATGTTTGCCTCAATTGAACCATTAATTTTTAGTCCATAATTTTTCGCATGTTCAGCAAAATGTTTCATTTCCGCTGAACGTAGAAGGGCCTTTGTGGGAATACATCCCCAATTTAAACAGATCCCTCCCAAATGTTCACGTTCAACAATCGCAGTCTTAAAGCCACATTGTGCTGCACGAATTGCGGTTACATATCCGCCTGGACCTGATCCAATCACAATTACATCATAAAGATTTGCCACAGTAATTCCTCCATGGATATATATAAAATGGATATGCATTTTTTGAACTTAAGACTGAAAATGAACATAACAGAATTATCTTATGTCTCTATACTCTAAGCTTTCTATAAATGCTTTACCCAAACTAGAAACAGCAATACCTCTGCTCTTCAAACTCTTTAAATTTGTTTTTATTCTCTTAAATACACTCTCTCACAATTTACGTGAAGAACTGTTAAACAGTTCAAACTAACATTGCTAATGGATTTTCAATCATCTTCTTAAAAGTCCGCGCGAGCTCTGCTGCTAAAGCACCATCGACAGCACGATGATCCGCAGAAATTGTAACTGACATAACTGTCGCAATAGCTAATGCACCATTTTTAACAACAGCACGTTGCTCCCCTACACCAATCGCAAAAATTGTCGCATGCGGTGGATTAAGAATAGCAGAAAAACTTTTCACACCATACATCCCCATATTTGATACAGCTGTTGTTCCACCCTGATATTCTTCCATTTTTAACTTGCCCTCGCGCGCACGCTTTGCAAAATCCTTCATCTCTTTGGAAATAAGTGATAACGGCTTTTCCTCTGCATGGCGAATAATCGGTGTAATTAATCCATTGGGAATAGAAACAGCAACCCCAACATCACAATGTTTATGATGAAGCATCCCGCCTTCAAGCCAAGAAACATTCGCATCAGGAACCGCTTTCAAAGAAAGTGCGACAGCTTTGATCACCATATCATTAACAGAAAGCTTATAAGTAGGCTGAGTTTCTTCCTGCCCCTTAACCATTGGAGCAGCAGCATTTAGTTGTGTACGCAGTGCTAATAGCGCATCAAGTTCACAATCTACCGTTACATAGAAATGTGGGACTCTCTGTTTTGATTCCACCAAACGTGTCGCGATTGTTTTACGCATATTATTATGGGGAGCGAAGCTATATTCATCCTCTTTGAAGAGTTTCAATATCTGTTTGTCCGAAGCACCTGTAGCTATTAGCTCCCCTATCGGTGAGGAATAAGACACTTTAGACATATCGCTGCTCACAGCTTTTTCTACATCGCGCTTAATAATACGCCCATGCGGACCACTTCCAGAAATAAGGGATAAATCAAGACCTGCCTGAGATGCTAATCGCCGCGCTAAGGGAGAGGCAAAAAGACGAGCTTCCTTTTTATCTTGCTGTATTAATTGCCCAGTTGATGATTCATGAGGCATTTTTATTCCCTTTGAGTCCGTCTGTTTCAGAGAATCTGTCTGTTTGATGCCCTCTGATTCTTGTCTTGTAGAAGAAGAGATTTCTTCTGTAACTTTTGCAGCTTCAGCTAAATCTTCACCTTCTTCTGCTAAAACAACAATTAAAGCATTTACTTTAACGCCTTGTGTTCCAGCAGGAACAACAATTTTAGCAACCCTACCTTCATCAACGGCTTCGACTTCCATTGTCGCTTTATCCGTCTCAATTTCAGCAATAACATCACCAGAGGAAACCTTATCTCCCTCCTTAATATTCCATTTTGTTAAATTTCCCTCTTCCATCGTAGGGGAAAGCGCTGGCATTGTAATTTTAATGGGCATTATGCTTTCCTCCGTTATGCTCTGTATGTCACAGCCTTAACGGCCTCAATAATTTCAGCAGTATTAGGCAAAGCCAACTTCTCAAGATTAGCGGCATAAGGCATCGGAACATCTTTGCCAGAAATCGTAGCAATTGGCGCATCAAGATAGTCAAAAGCCCGCTGCATAACACGCGTTGCTATTTCAGTTCCCACAGATGACTGAGGAAATCCCTCTTCAATTGTAACCAAACGACCTGTTTTTTTAACTGACGAAAGAATTGTTGGAAGATCCATCGGGCGAATGGTTCGTAAATCAATCAATTCAACATCAATACCAAGTTTTTCAATTTCTGGTAACGCTTGAACAGCATAATGCATCCCAATTCCACATGCAACAATCGTCACATCTTGTCCAGACTTATGAATACGTGCCTTACCAATAGGCAAAAGAAAATCATCCAGTTGAGGAACATCAAATTGATGCCCATACAAAATCTCATTTTCAAGGAAAATAACAGGATTATCATCACGAATAGCAGATTTCAGCAAACCTTTCGCATCTGCAGCACTATAAGGCATGACAACTTTCAGACCTGGTACATGACTATACCATGCAGCATAACATTGAGAATGTTGAGCACCAACACGGGCAGCCGCGCCATTGGGACCTCGGAAAACCATAGGAGCGGTCATTTGTCCACCAGACATATAACGTGTTTTGGCTGCTGAGTTAATAATTTGATCCATCGCCTGCATCGCAAAATTAAATGTCATAAACTCGACAATAGGACGTAACCCACCAAAAGCAGCCCCAACAGCCAACCCAGCAAAACCGTGCTCTGTAATTGGGGTATCAATAACTCGGCGTTCTCCGAATTCTTCCAACAAACCTTGACTAACCTTATAGGCACCTTGATATTGCGCGACCTCTTCCCCCATAAGAAAAACTGTTTCATCACGCCGCATTTCCTCAGCCAAAGCCTGATTAAGCGCTTCACGAACTGTCATTGTAACCATTTGTGTTCCCGCTGGAATATCAAAATTAAGAGATGTATCAAAAGTAGGAGCAGCCTGCGGAACTGACAAAGGCAGAGAAAGAGCAGATTCCTTAGGTTTTTGTGCTGTATCAGTAGGTTGCGAAATATCCTCAGCACGCTCACCTTCTTCTAACAAAATTGCAATAACAGTGTTAACCCTTACGCCTTCTGAACCTTCAGGCACAAAAATTTTACCAAGAGTACCTTCATCAACGGCCTCTACTTCCATTGTAGCCTTATCCGTTTCAATTTCAGCAATAACATCGCCAGAGCTAACCTTATCACCTTCTTTCTTGAGCCATTTAGACAGTTTACCTTCTTCCATAGTTGGTGAAAGCGCCGGCATCAAAATATCAATAGACATACTTGCTTCCCTCGCATCAAACTAAAATATCAGTATAGAGCTCAGAAGCATCTGGCTCTTGATCACTTTGTGCAAAATCTACCGCATCAGCAACAATTGCACGGACCTCTTTCTCAATAGATTTTAAATCGTCTTCGCTCGCCCAATTTTTTTTAAGAATCCGACTTTTTACTTGATCAATCGGATCGTGCTCCTCTTTTATTTTTTGGACTTCTTCCTTTGAACGATATTTTGCTGGATCAGACATGGAATGACCACGATAGCGATAGGTCTGCATATCAAGAATGATCGGTCCTTTACCTGAGCGTGCCCAAGAAATTGCTTCATCAGCAGCTCCTTTTACTGATCGAACATCCATACCGTCAACAACAATACCTGGAATTTCAAAAGAAAGACCACGTCGTGAAAAATCAGTTTCTGCAGATGCACGTGAAACTGACGTTCCCATAGCATACTGATTGTTTTCAATAATATAAACAACGGGAAGCTTCCAAAGTGAAGCCATATTAAAACTCTCGTAAACCTGCCCCTGATTTGCAGCACCATCACCAAAATAAACCAATGTCACATTATCTTTACCAAGGTATTGATTCGAAAATGCCAAACCTGAACCAATGGGAACCTGCGCACCAACAATACCATGTCCTCCATAAAAGTTCTTTTCTTTAGAGAACATATGCATCGAGCCACCTTTCCCTTTGGAAAAGCCACCTTGACGTCCCGTTAATTCTGCCATGACACCACGCGGACTCATCCCAACGGCTAACATATGACCATGATCACGGTAAGACGTAATAACCTGATCACCTTCTTTTGCCGCTTTCAATGTTCCTATAACAACGGCTTCCTGACCAATATAAAGGTGACAAAATCCCCCAATAAGCCCCATACCATAAAGTTGTCCTGCTTTTTCTTCAAAACGGCGAATTAAAAGCATTTCACGATAGGCATCAATTTCTTCTTCTTTTGTAAAATCTGCTATTGGTGCTTTCTTTGTGGTGCTTGATAATGCAGTGCGCGCCACCGACGCAGAATTTTTTTTAAGTCGTTCTGCCATATTAAACTCCCTTTTATGATTATTTAGGAATAACCTTTACGAACAAAAGTTACAAGCCTTATCAATCGGCTTAAACAATATCATTGCTGATTATTGTTTAAATTAAGCGATTTTTCATTTACCTTTAGTATCATTTCAAGGTATTAAAATTGTCAGTTCATTTGACTTAGAGAAGTTCAAATTCTTTCGGACATACTCATCCAACATATCTTTTTCTATATGCCCGTTGCGTAAAAGAGAAATACGCTTTTCCATGAATATCCGCTCAGCTTCTATTTTATGAAGCTCCTTTTCTAATTCGCTAATATGCTGATTAACTTCACTGCGTGAATACAATCCATACTCACCATGATAAATGTGATAACTGAAATAGCTTAAGACTCCCACCGTCATAAGAGGTAGTACAAAGCGTACTTTGATTGATCGACGTTTCTGCTTTGTCCACATAAAATAGCACAGTCTTTACAGCACAAATTTCTTAATATTTTGCCCAACTATGCATGATTTTGATTAATACCTCATTACCAAATCTACGCTAAATAATTTGTTATTTCAATTTATCCCCCCCTAATACGATCAAAGTAAGCTGAATGCCCCACTTTTTATATTATAAATATTGGATATCCTCTAATTTGTAGCTTTTCCTAAAATTTCCTATTAAAATAAAGATAAAATCAACGGTATCCCCTATGCTTGGTGTTTTTTCCTAACCAATTCCAATCCTCAAATTGATAACGCTTATCATCACCTCCCAAAACGAGATAAAACCCTTGATTTTGAACAATAATTTCACCCTTCATCCTTACCCACGCTCCTTATGTGTTATTCATAAAGAGATTATTTTTAATTTGATAATATGCGGATTAACCTCACGGTGTAAATACAATTTATAGCAGCCGTAATAAACGTGAAATTAGGATAGTTTGGAGCCTCCAATAATCTAATGCTATCCACTGCCATAAGCAGAAAAATAATGCACGCCTTAATTAATTTGCGTCTTTTCTTTACCCGTATAAAATAGCATTACCTTTTTCAATACTTTTACTTAGCTATACATGTTTTTTAATATCTCATATCAAATAAATATAGTACAATAATTTCGCATAATGCAACTTAATTATTTATAAAAATAAAAAGCGAACTGAATTACTTTCTCTTTATTATAAAATTTTTAAAAATCTGTAATCTGATTCCCATCTTTATCCGTAAATCTTCCTCCAAGAATGACTATAAAATCAACAACTGCCCAAATTCCGGTAATTATCAATCCAAACAATGATAAAGATAGAACCAGCATTAAAGCACCAGTCCTAACTTTACCAACCATAAAGCGATGGACACCAAAGATACCTGCAACCCAACAAAGCAGTGCGAACATTATCTTTGTGTTCTCTGTACCTGGTCTCAACAATGGGAAAACAGAACTGACAACACCTCCTTCACAGACAAAATCAACAGCATTACCAATCCTTGGTGGATTCTTTCCCAACCAATCCCAAGTCGCAAACTGATAACGTTTACCATCATCACCCGAAACGAGATAATTTCCTTGATCTTGACTAATAATTATACCTCTCATCTTAATCCCTATAAATTTAAACACTTAAAAATTATTGCGTATATGCCTTTGATAAGAAATATCAATTTCATAATCTAAATGATCTTATACTTTCATATTTTGTGCTCACAACTATACACGATATAAATCACCAGCATAATGCGCTTGGGCTCCTAGCATTTCTTCAATACGGATAAGTTGATTGTATTTTGCTAATCTATCCGAACGTGCAAGAGAACCTGTTTTAATTTGTCCACAATTCGTTGCAACAGCAAGATCTGCAATGAAAGAATCCTCTGTCTCGCCTGAACGATGAGATATAATGGCACGATAACCTGCTTTATGTGCTACTTCTACAGCATCAAGTGTTTCACTCAATGTACCAATTTGATTAACTTTTATGAGAATAGAATTGCCTACCCCCATTTTGATACCATCACGCAAACGTGCTGAATTCGTTACAAACAAATCATCGCCAACAAGCTGACATTTTTCTCCAATTGTGTCAGTAAGTAGCTTCCAACCTTCCCAATCATCCTCTGCCATTCCATCTTCAATTGTAATAATAGGATAATTTTTCACAAGCTGCGCTAAATAATCTACCTGCTCTTGGGTGTCACGGCATTTCCCCTCACCTTTATAAAAATACGAACCATTTTTATAAAATTCGGTTGAAGCACAGTCTAAACCAATGGCAATTTGTTCACCTGGTTTATAACCACATATCATGATAGATTCCATAATAAAATCAATTGCTTGATCAGCACTTTTAAATTGAGGAGCAAAACCACCTTCATCACCAACATTGGTATTATAACCCGCATCTTTTAAACGCTTTTTCAATGCATGGAAAATCTCAGCACCATAACGGATCGCTTCTCTTATAGTAGGAGCTCCTATAGGAATAATCATAAACTCTTGAAAATCAATCAAATTATCAGCATGAACACCACCATTAATAATATTCATCATGGGGGTTGGAAGAATATGCGCTTGTGTACCACCAATATAACGATACAAAGGTAAATTTAATGAATCCGCAGCTGCTTTTGCAACAGCTAATGAAACACCAAGAAGTGCATTGGCACCAAGACGGGCTTTGTTTGGCGTTCCATCCAAAGCAATCATGGCTTGATCAATAGCGATTTGATTTGTTGCATCCCGACCACCAAGTTCTTCAAGAATTTCGCCATTGACTGCAGCAACTGCTTTTTCAACGCCTTTTCCTTGATAGCGCAAACCACCATCACGAAGTTCTACAGCCTCATAGGCTCCCGTTGAGGCTCCCGATGGAACCAAAGCACGACCAAACGCACCATTTTCCAAATGAACATCAACTTCTACCGTTGGATTACCACGGCTATCAAGAACTTCACGTCCAATGATATCGACAATTATAGTCATATGTATTTCCTTATCCGATAAAAGTCGCGATTCATTTCTAACAACCTATTAATGAAATACTTTTTCTTCTCAATTCAGTTTCTTTGACAGATAATCGAATTCCATTAAAGTCTCAAGCAATCTTTGTAAATCATCAATTTTAATCATATTGGGTCCATCAGAAGGCGCATTATCTGGATCTTGATGCGTTTCTAAAAAAATACCTGCGACCCCAACAGAAACAGCCGCACGCGCTAAAACTTCAACAAATTGACGTTGTCCACCAGATGAAGAACCATGCCCCCCCGGCTCTTGAACAGAATGTGTTGCATCAAAAATAACAGGAGCACCCAATGAACGTAAAATAGGCAACGAACGCATATCAGAAACAAGTCGGTTATAACCAAATGACGTGCCTCGCTCACAAAGCATGACATTCGAATTACCACTGTAAACAACCTTTTTTAAAACATTCTCCATGTCCCACGGCGCTAAAAACTGACCTTTTTTAATGTTAATAACACATTCTGTTTTGGCTGCTGCTACCAAAAGATCTGTTTGACGACATAAAAAAGCCGGTATTTGTAAAATATCCACTGTAGAAGAAACAATTGTACATTGCTCTTCTGTATGCACATCAGTTAATATGGGACAATTAAACTCTTTTTTTAAATCAGAAAAAATGGACATTGCTTTTTCAAGACCAATACCACGTGCCGCCCCCAAAGAGGTTCTGTTGGCTTTATCGTAACTTGATTTATAAACAAACCCGATACCAAGCTGATCGGTAATTGTTTTAATACGACCAGCCATTTCAAAAGCATGATCACGACTTTCCATCTGACACGGCCCTGCAATTAATGAAAGAGGCATTTCATTTGAAAAAATCATATTTCCAACTTTCACACGGGCATTTGGTTTAGTCATTTTTCCCTCAAAAGTAAAGTAACCCAATTTATGCATTAAACTAATCGACTTTGTTCTACAGCAGCTTCAATAAAAGAAGAAAAAAGCGGATGTGGATCAAAAGGACGGGATTTTAATTCTGGATGATATTGAACACCAATAAACCATGGATGATCTACATATTCTATCGTTTCTGGTAAAATACCATCAGGAGACATCCCAGAAAAAATCAAACCACACTGTTCTAACTTATCCTTATAATCAATATTGACCTCATAACGATGACGATGTCGCTCGACAATCTTGGTCATCCCATAAATTTGAGCAATATGACTCTCTTCTTTTAATTCAGCAGCAAAAGCACCAAGGCGCATCGAACCGCCGAGATCACCATTTCTTGTACGTTTTTCAAGGACGTCTCCTTTAAGCCATTCTGTCATTAAACCTACAATTGGATTGTCTGTTTCGCAAAACTCACTCGATGAAGCATTCTCAATCTGTGCAATATTGCGCGCAGCTTCTATACAAGCTAATTGCATCCCAAAACAAATCCCTAAAAATGGAACTTTACGCTCTCGTGCAAATTGAATTGCTCGAATCTTCCCTTCTGCCCCACGTGCCCCAAAAGCACCTGGAACCAAAATTCCATGGGCTTTTTGTAAAGCTGAAACAGAATCTTCTTTTTCAAAAAGTTCCGAATCAATCCACTCAATATTAACTTTCACTCTATTCGCTAAACCACCATGCGCAATCGCTTCAATAAGAGATTTATAAGCATCCTTTAAGCCCGTATATTTTCCTACAATAGCAATCGTGACTTCTCCTTCAGGATTGTGAATACGATGCGTAATATCCTCCCAACGATCCATCTTGGGGGAAGGTGCCGAATCAATTCCAAAAGCGCAAAGAACTTCAGAGTCCAAACCCTCCTTATGGTATGCCATAGGAACATCATAAATCGTTGGCATATCTAATGCCTGAATGACTGCATTGGAGCGAACATTGCAAAAAAGTGATAATTTGCACCGTTCTGTTTCTGGAATAGATCGATCTGCACGTACAAGCAAAATATCAGGAGAAATACCAACTGCTTGCAATTCTTTGACAGAATGTTGTGTTGGTTTCGTTTTTAATTCACCTGCTGAAGGAATATAAGGCATTAATGTGAGATGGACATAAACGACATTTTGTCTCGGTAGCTCATTGCGAAGCTGACGAATCGCTTCTAGAAAAGGCATTGCTTCAATATCACCAACCGTTCCACCTATCTCACATAAAACAAAATCAAATTCTTCATTTCCCATCGTAATGAATCTCTTAATTTCATCCGTAACATGAGGAATAACTTGGACTGTTGCCCCCAAATAATCACCACGCCGCTCTCGTTCAATGATATTGCGATAAATACGCCCTGTTGTAATACTATCTTGGCTATTTGCAGAACGCCCAGTAAAACGCTCATAATGACCAAGATCAAGATCCGTTTCTGCACCATCATCGGTCACAAATACTTCACCATGTTGATAAGGTGACATCGTACCTGGATCAACATTTAAATAAGGATCAAGTTTGCGAAGACGTACGCGATAACCACGAGCCTGTAATAACGCTGCTAACGCCGCCGCTGCGATGCCTTTTCCAAGGGAAGAAACCACACCACCAGTAATAAAAACATAACGTGCCATGGGCTTATGGTGATAAGCAATTTATAATGATTTTTCCAGCAAAAAATGCAAAAAGAAACAATTTTTCTTCTAAAATAAAAAAGGCGAAAAAAATCACCTTTTTTAAAAAGTCTATGTTTTCTTAAAAAACTATTTTGTACTGTTATCGGGAACTGTATTTTCAAGAACCTGAGGAACTGGACTTTCTACTTCAGGATTTGTGGACTGTTTCTGTTCCTGCGAAGAATTCGAAGTGCCTCCTAGCTGTTCAAGAATAGAAGGGGAAGACTCACCATCTGTTGATGGGACTGATCCTGAGTCTTTATTGGTAGAATTCTGTTCTGAATTAACCGGTATACGCTTTAAAATATCAGAACTAGAATTTGATATATTACTCACCACGGTAAGTCCAATAGACACAACAAAAAAACAACAGGCTAAAATAGCAGTCAAACGTGTTAAAGGGTTTCGAGATCCACGAGTTTTCATCAACCCTGAGCTATTACTCACACCTAGCCCACCACCTTCTGAAGGTTGAATTAATATAACACCAACCAAAGTAATCACAATCAAAAAATGAATAACTATAAGTACTGTTTGCATAAACCCTGCTCTTCAAATAACTCTTTAATAGCTATTTACACATAAATAACGCACAATCCAAGGGGAAACTCAAATTTCTCTGCTATAGTTTACGACAAACATCGCAAATAGTTAAAAAATCAATCGCTTTTAAGCTTGCTCCACCTATCAAAGCACCATTAACATGAGCAATGCTTAAAAGCTCAAATGCATTGGATGGTTTTACGGATCCACCATAAAGCAAACGTATCTTATTGCCTTCATCACCAAAACGAGAGCGCACCCTATCACGAATGAAATGATGTACTTTTGCAATATCTTCTGGAGTCGCTGTGTTGCCGGTGCCTATCGCCCAAACTGGTTCATAAGCGATAATGGTATTCTCTGCTGTTGCATCATCTGGGAGAGATTCTTCAAGCTGCTGCGTGAGAATATCCAGTACTTTATTATTATTACGCTCCTCCAATGTTTCACCAATACATACAAGAGCCACAAGACCTGCTCGCCACGCAGCTTGCACTTTGGCACAGACAATCGCATCATTTTCCTGGTACACTGTACGACGTTCTGAATGCCCAATAATAACATGACTTGCTCCCGCTTCTTTAAGCATAAAAGCTGAAACATCTCCAGTATAAGGACCATGATCATCAAAGTGACAATTTTGTCCTCCCAAAAGGAGATTTTCACCATTCAGCGTATTAGAAGCACGCGATAAAAGCGTTGCTGGAACACAAATAAGCGCCTCAAAAAGATGACCTAGATCAGAGCTAACGCCTGTAGCAATAGCACGCAACTCTCCAAGCGATTCACTCGTTCCATTCATTTTCCAATTTCCAGCAAGAAAAGGCCGAATATTTTGAGACATATTTTCACCTCAAGAGCTTTTACAATACATTGTTTATCTGTAGTTACCAAATTATAAAATGAAAGCAAGTCTTTAAAGCTTGCATCTTTCATCTCTTTATTGCAAATTCCATTACAGCTTTGATAATAACTCACATTAAAAATGGACTTGAACAATGCTTGACATCATAAGAAATGCTACAAATTCTTGGATTTTTAGAATTTTCCTTGCTATTTTACTCTTATGCTTCATTCTTTTATGGGGGGTACCGCAGTTACACAAAAAAAGTGAAAGAGATCTTATTACTTCTGGAAAGTCCACAGTAACTGTCGATGATTATCGTCTTGCACTCGCCGATCAAAGCGCACGTTTAGCATATGCTGCTCATCTTGGACGAATGTTTACAACAAATGAAATGCAGCAATACCAAATTCCTGCTTTTGTATTTAATCAATTACAACAAAATGTACTGCTTGATGAACAAGCACGTAAAATGAAAATAAGTCTTTCAAAAGATACAATAGCTCATACGATTGGTTCTGATAAGATGTTCCAGGTAAATGGCACTTTTGATAAAAACTTGTTTTATAACTATCTTCAGCATTTACGTATTAGTGAAAGTGCTTTTCTTAATTATTACACCAAACAAGAAAAGCGTAATCAGCTTATTGCTGCTTTACTTTCTGATATGAAGGCACCAAATCTCTTTTATAAAGCACTTACTCTTTATCAAGGAGAAATGCGTATTGCTGATTATCTCGTTATTGATCTAAAAGAAAAGGAAACAATTGCTGATCCTGATTACGAAACATTACAAAAATGGTTTGAAACACATCAAAGTCAATTTCGTGCTCCAGAATACCGTACTGTCTCTTTGCTATCTATGGAACTTAATGATTTTGTAAAACCTAAAGATATCTCAACAGATGAGGCGAAAGCCTATTATACACAAAATGCTTCACGTTTTGTAACGCCTGAAAAGCGTACATTCGAAGAACTGCGATTCCCCTCACGCGAAGAAGCCGATAATGCAGCAAAAAAAATAGCTGATGGATTGAGTTTTGATGAACTGGTAAAAGCTGAAAAAAAGACTCTTAATGACATAAAAAAAGGTCCTCTCGCAGAAAATGAACTTCCTAATCATCTGACATCTGAAATTTTTGAACTTCAACAAGGCCAAGTCAGTCCTGTGATAAATGACTTACAGGGACCTGTTCTCATTCGCGTTACGCATATTGAACCTTCAAGCTCTCTTCCTTTTGAAAGTGTAGAAGAAAATATTCGCCAAACACTTGCCAAAAATCGTGCTACTGATGATATCCGTAACAATTATGCTGCCATTGAAAATGCTCGTTTTGAGGGAGCTTCTCTCAAAGAGTTAGCTGACCAATACAAGTTATCTTTGCGCACAATTACTATTGATAAAACGGGAAAAACGTTTGAAGGTGCAATACTCACGGATTTACCTCAAAAAGATATTTTACTGAATGCCATCTATCAATCAAACGAAGGAGTCGATCTTGATCCTCTCTCTTTTCAAAATGGTGGATATCTCTGGTACAAGGTCGATAAAATTATTCCTGCCCGCGATAAGACACTTGAAGAGGCTAAGCTAGATGTTCTTTCTCAATGGAAAAATGAGGAAATCCAACGTCTTCTTGATGAAAAAGCCCAAAATGCTCTCAAACAGCTCACGGAAGGAAAAAGTCTTGTTGCTCTTGCTCATACCCTTGGTGTTACAAAACAAACAACACCAACCCTCCGGCGTCAAGACTCATCTGAAACCCTTGGCGTTGAAGGCATTAAAGCATTATTTTCCGCTCCCAAAGGTCATTATGGCATCATAAAAGGTCCGGTTGCAACAAACCGTATCATTTATCAAATAAAGACTGTAACCATGCCTAAAGATATCACGTCTCATACTCTTTCAACTGAAGTCCGCACCAATATAGATATGATGATAAGAGAAGATCTCAAGCTAGAAATGCTACAAGTTGCCAATAAAGAACATCCTTTGGAAATTAATAGCACAAATTATAATCAGATCTTTAACGCTCTCCAATAAAAAGATTTTACATAATTTAAAGAACTTATTTGATAAAGTTTCCGTCAGCTCTTCGTCTATAGTTGAAGAGGTAAGATAGATCTCTTGTTTGCATATCTTAGGATCAAACATTTGTATAATGATTCATTCTCTCGCAAATCAGTGCATGTATGGATTTGCGAGAAAATAGTCAATGGAATGTAGAGTCGTTTTTGCAACGCATTAAAAAATATTATTCATCCAAAGGTTGTAAAGGTTGTCGCCCATTAAGCTATAAATATCATCCCTATCGTCACTCATTTATAGCGCATCATATTACTACTCTTAATATCATTCATAAGGAGCATATTGCTTCTTCCTTAAATGATTTCATTTACACACCAAACTTATAATATACAAAAAAACTATTTTTAAAATTCATTATAAAAATGGAGAAATCTTTTTCTATTCAAGACTCTCATTCAATATGAGAAAAAACAAATTATCATTATAAATCAATATATTCATAAATCATAACAGTCATCAATTATGATGTTATAATTTCTCAAAAATAAGAGTTTTTTATAGACTTATAGACTGCTAAGATAACTTCTCTCATAAAATAGAAATTTTATTTCATTTGCAAATGAGCTACAATCAATACATTCAGAGTACTTAAAAGTTCTTCATCAAACAAACCAATGTATTAAGATTTATCTCATGTTTTTCTTTCTCTGCATCTCACCCATCCAATACACTGTATAAAACATATTACTGATGAAGAAATACACTGTATTTTTAAGATCATAAAATTTCTTATTCTTTTGCGTTCATAACAACCAAAACATCAACATTTTTTATAACAAAAAAATGGTTTGGAATCACAATGGCTCCTTTTATCTTCATATGAGAAAATCAGTCTCCATGTTACGCATTCCAACGTAGTAATATTCTTTTACAGTATCTTTGGAAAATTGCCGCTTATTGCTGCCCTTGTTATCAACCAATAACGATATATCAATGGCAAAGTTGCACTCTCTTGAAAAATTGCTGCCCCCAGCTGTATAGCTTTTTGAAGAGAAGCCGGTACAATGACCAATGGAAGAAAAGCTGGCTTAAGAATTCTAGGTAAAGTACAAGAATACTCGTAAAATTGGGTATAATGATCGCGTGATAATGCTACCATAGCTTCAACAATACGACCCTTTTGTTGATCACTGAGACGATGAGATTCCAAATCTTCCCTATTCACTCCTACAGCCTTTAATATATCAGTAGGTAAATAATATTGATATCGTGATTGCATGAATGATAAAAGACGCAATACACCGCTTAATCCTTGAGAAATCCCTCCATGTTCATAGATATCTGTAAACTCTTGTGCAGTTTCAGGATCTAATATCTGACAAGAAAGCTGTAAAATTATGCCTGCTGTCTCACCACAATAATGCTCTAGATCATGAAGTGTTTCTATTGGATTGTGATAAAGATCTAAAATTTGCGCATCACAATAACGTAAAAAAGCTGTCTTAGGTAAATTAAAAAGAGTCATTGCTTTTAATAAATCATTCAAAATCGGATTGTTTCCACTCGTTTGCATTTCACCATGAGCAATAGCATCATACCACCAACGTAACCGTATTTCTCCTATGAGTGGATCATGTACACTTTCGCGAATACGAGAAATTTCAGCATTAAATACATAAAGAGCAGCCAATGCTTGGCGCTTTTTTTTAGGCGCAAATAAAACCGATATATAGCGATCACGATCTATGGTACGTAAAATATCAAGACAATAAGAAAGAGAGCCTATCATTCTATGAACCTATTAACGTCCCTTTTTTAGCAATTAAATTAATATCCTCTTTTTATTCATATTAAAAAATGAAGGATAAGCAAATACAGTTCAGAAAATAAGATTTTTAAATGTGTCTCTTAACTGTATTGTGAATTAAATTTTCTTTTCTAGTCACTTTTCGTTTTAGAAAGAAAAAAATTAAATAAATAATTTTTCTGATAAAACTTATCTTATAGGACTTCAAGTTTTCATTTGCAGTAAAAAAGCTAAAAAACAATCGTAACATGCATAGTAAAACTTGAACAACAAACAACGAAAAACACTTTTTCAGTGGATAGATGACAATGTTATTTTATAAAAAATACACTGATCACAAAAACTTCATCAACTCATTGACCTCCTCCCCATCCTAAAAGACAAAGGTTCTTACCAATACCAATTTGTAAAAAGTCCAATTGCTCTCGGTGAGTTTCTGTTACTATCAATACATTTATTTATAATCATAATTTGTTGTTTTGTATGTTAAATTAGAATCCCAAATATCGTAGATATGCTTTCATTTCAAACCAATTCCATGTTAAATTAATAAAAACCATTCCCTTGCACGTCCCAAGCGTAACTGGCTTGTAGGTAACAACTGTATAAGAAAGAATTAAAAATGCCTCTTATGAACTGTCTCAAGTGCCAAGAGTTGATCACTCATGTGATTCATTAGGAACGACGAGCAAGCTTTGTCCTAAATACTTGCCGCTGTATTTAAAAACACTTTAATATGTTAAGTTATGTATATTCTATACCCTTATATCACCGCCTTAAACGACGGTACTTTACGGCGCAGAAAAATAATCGCACAAGTCTTTCATACTAGACGAGAGCATTTGTTTTATTAAACAATACTCTATTCTACCGCAAATAATAACGCCGCAACAGCGCGATCTTCAGCCAATAAAACATTAAATGTACGCACCGCCGCTCCCGTACTCATTGTATCTGATGAAATACGTTTTTCCCCTAAAAGCACCCGTAACTCTTCAGGTAATCGTAATAATTCAATTCCAGTACCTATTAATAAAACTTCGATTTCAGAAGCTTCTTCTAAAATACGAGATATATCCCCTTGAGTGGGAATAGGCCCTGCCATGTCAATGCCATAAATACCTGATGGTACACAAATAATAGAACCTCTATGAGACATATCAGCAAAACGAAACCCACCATTTCCATAAGCATCAATAGGTGCGCGACTTGGAAAATGTGCTTCACGAATTTGAATTGCATCGAACATGAATAAGCACCTTTTATTTTTGAATAATCCAATTGTCTTTGCTACTTCTCACCATAAAAATTAAAGTAAGGCTGATATAAACATTGATATGTTAACCATAACCTAGTACTGAAGTGAAAATTTTTATATAACACCCTAATCTTCTCATACAACAAATATAGGAAAATTTGGTAATAAATCGCGATAAATTGCTATACCTGCTTCAATAAATCTATCTTTTAAAAAGTTTCCTCAGCTTATTTACTCACAAATTTCTTTTTATAAAAACAATGATCTTATTTAAAAAACAGAAAAAAATTGCGTAATATTCTATAAATAAAGCAACTATTTTAATAATCTAAAGAAAACAAAAACTCCATTTTCTGTAGCCACTATAAAAGCCCCTTTTCCAATGAAATTGTCTTGATCTTGCCAAGCTTTTTACAAAAATGCTTAAAAAATGTAATAAACTGCCATTACACCTTAAGATGCATTTTCCTTTGATATAGCTTTTTTCTCTTCAGAGATACTCATATCTTCTTTCGTTGTCGTTTTAGATTTAGACTTTTGTGGTGTTTTTGCTTTAGCATTAAGTTTTGATTTTTTTTCTGCAACCGGCTCACCTTTAACACGCACATCAGCTAATGTTGAGCGAATAACACGAATATTCATACTCTCACCAATTTCAACCTCTAATTCACCACTCTCGTCGTGAACCTTCGTAACCTTGCCGATAATACCACCACCCGTTATAACTGTATCACCACGACGTACTGCATTAAGCATTTCTTGGCGTTTTTTCATTTGGGCACGCTGTGGACGAATGATAAAAAAATACATAATTGCAAAAATTAAAATGAATGGGACAGCGTTAGCAAATGAAATTCCACCGGAAACATCGCCTGCAACTTGAGCATAAGCGTTCGTAATAAACATTTTTATCTCCTATAGTTAAACCTCAGGTATTTCCCACTCTATTAAAATGAAATTCCGATACAGAAAAAATTCCTAAAGAATTTATCATAAAAAGCAATAACTACATAATCTAATCACAGCTTTACAAAAATACAATAAATCCTTAAGAGGCAGAATACCAAAATACAATGAGAAAAATCTTAAAAAATAGATTCACTTTCCCCTATTGTATATCCTACAATATAAATCTTTTCACTAACTCAATAAATTATACAAGATAATTTTTCTAATGAACAAACTTTAATTTATATAGATAATTTATCGTTTTTGATATCGAACGACAGATCTAAATACAATAAAACGCTCTTATTTCAAACCTTCTGAATTAATCAAAACGATTTTCTTGCACGTCACACATATGAAATGAGCCTGTAGATAAAAACTTTTTAAGAAAGGCGTGAAATATTTTTTTCATGCTTCTCTCAAATGCAAGAGCAATTGGAACACTCAAAGCTGACAAATAGTATGATACTATTGTCTTACACTTTCATAAATACAAAGATGGTAATATCTAACGACCCCAACGAACTACTTTCCTGAAACCAATGATTTTTTGCTGCAATGTTATTGATTTAAGAAAATCAATTGTTTTTCATGAATTTTCTATAAACTGTAAGACTATTCAAATGTAAAAGTCATCAATAAATTAGTTTTCTAAATATTTAAGGGGATCAACAGGTAATGAATTCTTACGCATCTCAAAATAGACACGTGGCGTTTTAACATTTCCTGAAACACCAGATTTAGCAATCTCATCACCGCGCCTTATCCTTTGTCCTTTGTTAACAACAAGCTTACTATTACATCCATAAATAGTGATAATATCATTTTCATGTCGAATCATCACAACATTACCAAGCTCTTTTAGTCCATCTCCCGCATAAATAACCACACCATTTTCTGCCGCCTTTACCGAAGACCCTTCAGGCACTGCAATATCTATTCCTCGATTCATTACTGTTCCCTTTTTTTGACCGAACTGGCTTAATAAACGCCCTCGTACTGGCCAACGCATCTTAGAAATTCCTGTGGCTTGCGGAGTCGTCATATTATCTGTATTCGTAACAGTACTTGACAAACCAGTCTCATGTTTCAATTGCGTCATCTGTTTAGAAAAATTTTTCTCAGAACTTGATTTGTTCATCTTTGCAGAGGGTGGCGTTGTTACAGGAGCTTTATATATAGGAGAGGACTTCTTGTTTTTTATAGAGGACATCACTTGAGATTGGGATGCAGATTCTGTTGTTGACACTGCCCAATCGTTATTATTGTGTGCATTTGAAGCTGCTAATGTACGCCTGCTTGGAACAACAAGGACCTGACCGATATAAATGGAATTGCTGTTTATACCATTTGCTAATTTTAATGCCTCAACACTAACCCCTACTTGTCGTGCAATACTGAGCAGTGTATCTCCACTCTGGACAATATAAGAATTCCGCCGAAAAATAGGAGATTTATCCATTTGTGAACGAGAAAGTGTTCCAAGATTACGTGGAGGGGAGCCCATAACGCGACCATCAGAAGAAGTTATCCTATCTTGATGTGGAAAATTATAGGGGGAATTATCATCTCCCCACGAATCATCACCTGATTCCACAGGTGGCAATTCAGTGCTTTGTATCATACCACTACCGTATGATAGCATTCGCGGGTCTGTATACATAGTGTTTGATATATTTGATTGAGATGATACCGTACGATGAGAGAACGTATTGGAAAAACGCTGTGTACCAGAACTACAACCAGCAACAATAGTTACCACCGCTAACAAAGTTATTCTCTGAAAATTATGCTGGAAAATATTATCCAAAGCTTTTAGACACATCGTTTTGCTCACTCATCAATAATCAACTCACTCCATTAAAGCTTTTTTAAATTACCGAAGAGTTAAAATGAGATGTTTTATTCATAAATATCTTTATATAAGATCAAAATGAATTTAACGTAGACAATTCGCAGAAACTTCTTAGCTTTTAAAAATTAAAGTATCTCCGCAATGCCTTTAATAAAAGGTTGGTAACGCACTTGGAACAGTTCTAAACACTCAAATCGACTACCAATTTTTGTATAGCGCGTCACTGTTTGTACCCCTTCGTCAGGTCCTATCGCCTGAATGAGAATTCCATTTTCAGCTAAAAGTTCTAAAAATTCCTTTGGTTCATCAAACCGTGATGGCCAAATAAGAATGCGATCAAATGATCCTAAGCCTGTCACGCTATGACTTCCATCAATCTGCCGTATAACAATATTTTCAATTCCTAAAGTTTGAAATTTTTGGCGTGCTAAATCAACAAGCGTTTTATAACGATCAATCGTTGTCACACGGTCACTCAGACATGCCATAAGAGCAGTACAAAAACCAGATCCTGTACCAATTTCTAAGACACGATGCCTTTTTTTCAACGATAATGCCGAAAGAATTAAGAGTTGTTCTTCCAAACGTTCCATATATTCACCACACTCAAGGGGAATAACTTTATTATCATAAGCACTATTGAACCAAGGAGCAGCAACAAACTGTTGACGCGGAATTTTCTCTAATGCCGAAAAAAATCGCACGTCATCAATGCCTTTGCCACGCATTTTCAGTACAAGAGCGGCTAACTCCTCACGAAATTGTAAAATACCCTTTTGCCCCATAGTATCATTCAATCTCCAATGGAGGTACATTTTTATCATACTGACAAACTGCTTCTTTTAAAATGGCAAAAACTTGCGTCTGTGTATCATCACCTCTTGGCAATAAACGCATATTGTCTCTCCTTTCGTAAAATTAAGCAGTAATACAGCGCATGCCTCCCATATAAGGTTGTAAAACATCTGGAATAATAATTGATCCATCAGCCTGTTGATAATTTTCAAGTACGGCAATAAGACAACGTCCAACAGCCGTACCAGAACCATTAAGGCTATGAACAAAATGCAATTTTTTATCGCCGTCTTTACGATAGCGCGCATTCATACGACGACCTTGAAAATCTCCACAAACTGAACAGCTAGAAATTTCACGATAACATTCTTGACCAGGAAGCCAAACCTCGATGTCATAGGTTTTACGCGCTGCAAACCCCATATCACCCGTAGAAAGAACCACTGTGCGAAAAGGCAAACCAAGCCGCTTTAATATATCTTCTGCACATTCCGTCATACGTTCCAATTCAATTAAAGACTGCTCTTCACTGGTAATCGAGACCATTTCAACTTTCCAAAATTGATGCTGACGCAACATACCGCGCGTATCACGACCGGCTGCTCCCGCCTCTGAACGAAAACAGGGAGATAAAGAAGAAAATCGCAGTGGTAAATCTGATATTTCAAGAATTTCATCGTTGACCAAATTGGTTAATGGCACTTCTGCTGTGGAAATAAGCCATCGACCATCTGTTGTACGAAAAAGGTCTTCAGCAAATTTCGGTAATTGTGCTGCTCCGTAAACAATCTCATCACGAACAAGAAGAGGTGTTGAGACTTCTGTGTAACCATTCTCATTGACATGCACATCAAGCATAAATTGGCCTAATGCTCGTTCTAGCCGTGCTAATGCCCCTGAAAGTACTGTAAAACGTGTTCCAGACAAACGACTAGCTCGTTCAAAATTCATCTGCTTGAGATCTTGACCAAGATCAAAATGTTCCTTTGGTGTAAAATTAAATGTTGGAGGTGTACCAAAATGTCGAATGACGACATTATCACTTTCATCTTTACCTTCTGGAACATCATCTAATGGAATATTTGGAAGTGCTGAAAGAATTTTCTCAAGACTCTCCGTCAGCTGTTTTTCTTCCACTGTTGCAGAGGAAAGAAAAGCTTTAATCTCTTCAACTTCAGCTTTAAGACGTTCAGCCATTTGCTGATCCGATACCGCTAAAGCCTGTCCTATTTCCTTTGAAATAGCATTGCGACGTTCCTGCGCCAATTGCACCTTAGCAATATGCGACCGACGTGCAAGATCAAGTTGTATTAACCTTTCAGCTTGTGGCTCAAGACCTCTACTTACGAGTGCTTTATCTAATTTCTCAGGATTGTCACGAATCCACTTAATATCAAGCATAAAAATTCCTCATTTATATTGTTTTTATTCATTCCTTATCGCATAAGATTATACACTTTTCTTAAGCGGATTTTCTTCTCTTTTCTATACTGTAAGCAATTAAAATTGAAATCTCGTAAAGTGCTATCGTTGGTAAAGCCACTGCAAACATCGTAAAAAAATCCGACGGCGTTATGATTGCCGCAATAATAAAAGAGAGCAAAATAGCCCATTTTCGTTTAGACACCAAATCATGAGACGTTAAAAATCCAATTTTTGTTAAAAGACTGATGACAAGAGGTAATTGAAAAATCAAACCAAAAATTAGGATAAATGATGTCATAAAGCCCAAATAATCAGAAATACGCACTATAAACTCTATTTTTAAATGAACATCTGGAAGAAATTGTTGAGAAAGGCTAAACCATAGTATTATTGGCGCTAATAGACCATAAACAAACGCTCCCCCAATACAAAATAAAATAGGCCCCCCAATGAGAAATGGTAAAAAAGCCATCCGCTCATTTTTATAAAGCCCTGGTGCAATAAAACTATAAAACTGAAAAGCCGTATAGGGAAAAGATAAAATAATTCCCCCAAAAGCAGAAAGCTTCATCTTCGTTAAAAAAGTTTCCCATACTTGCGTTGATTGCAAACGAATACCCTCAGGGTTACCCCCTGCTATTTTCATTGCCCACTGATATGGCCATAGTAAAAAATTTAAGATATAATCTTTAACAAGAAAACACATCATAAAAGCGATCATAAATGCAACCAAGGCAGAAATAATTCGCTGACGAAGTTCAATTAAATGTTCTAAAAGTGGAGCCATATGGGCATCAACTTCATCTTTCTTAACATTCATGACATATCTTCTTTATCTTTAGAAGCAATAGATACTGTCGTATCTTTATTGGTTACGTTTTGATCGCATTCCAAAATTTCTTTATCTTTTTTTGATTTATGGTGTGTTGCCTTAACATCCAAATTATCGTGGATATCTTCTAATGTATTTTGAATGGGATCAAAAGTCTCTGTCAACTTCTTGCTTGAATCGCTAATATCCGAACATACTTTTTGCAAATTATCGCGCTCGATTTGTTTTATTACATCATCAAACTGATGACGAAGTTCATTTGCTGTTGAATACATATACGCTCTTATCTTTGCTACTGTCTTTAATATTTTAGGTAAATCTTTTGGTCCAACGACAATGATGAGAACAAGTAAGATTACGATAAACTCTGGTCCGTCAATCCCAAACATCTCTTAATTCGACTTTCTCATCAAAAAATATTGCACAATGATGATTGCGTTTTTGTTACTGTTTTTTAGCAACAGATGTTTTGCTTTTTTTAGAAGCAGAAGAAACCTTTCTGCGCGCTGTTGCATGTTTTACCGATAACGGCTGAGATTGTTGAGATTCTACATCAATCATTTGGGAAGTAGGAGCCATTTCAACTTTATCCTCAATGCTATCATCTTCTTCTTTCATATTTTTTTTGAAGGCTTTAATTCCTTTAGCAACATCGCCCATTAATTCAGAAATTTTACCGCGACCGAAAAGCACAAAGATAATCAATAAAATTATAATTAAATGCGTTGGTGAAAAAATATTACCCATTACTCTCTCTAACTTATGCTTTTAAATTTGATTTCATTTATTCATGCTTCCTCTGAAGAATGTATCAAAATAATATCTTACTTGTATATTTTCTTCTTAACTTAAAAACAATTACACGCTTTTATTGCAAAAGAACTTTTTATCCTCTCATCCCTTTTTAGCGTACTATAACACAAACCATTCAACAATGATAAACCGCCTCATACAAAATTCAAAACACTTAAAAACTTTTCTAAAATAACTTCATCTGATCTCCTAGGTTACTCATCTTCCTGTAAATACTATAGCTAATGTCTCTCCTTTTACACAATGTTTTACGTATCATTACAAACATTTCCGTCAAATTATCCTTTACTGATAAAGATCATAACATGCTGTAAAACATTTTACGTATTCAATTAAAAAATTCAGAAAGAAAAATCTCTAAAAAACTTTCTTAACACATCATCAGTCTCTTCAAAAACGATCATCTTACGCACAACATTTATTCTTTGCGTTGGGGTAAGAATTTTATCATCCATTATTTCATATACAATACGAAATATGAGCCATCATCGCATTCAATTAATATCTGTCGTGTAAATAAAAACTATTAGCGGAAAGAGTAAAAATGCACTTTATGAACCAACTCAAGTGCCACGAGGTATGGCAATACTGCTAAAAAATAAAAAAGGTACCAGCTTGCGCCTTTATTCAGTAAAGTACCTCCATATAACCAGCTCTCTAAGCCACTGCATGCCCTAACTATTACAAGTCTCCGGATTCTGGGCACGCGTTCTCATAATATCATGTGTTTAACCTATCTCAGTATTGAAACCAGAATGGGCATGAATAGAAAATTACATTCAATCAAAAGCATGGCATCGAAGCATAATCCATGTAAAAAGAATTTCTTATCCTAGCCTTTTTTATAAGATTACCTTATAAAGCCGCTCGATAATACAGTGTTAGAGATAGATAAACCTATTTACTTTAGTTTAAAATTCCTCATTTTATTGAGATAGCTTGCAGAGCACATATCAATTTTCAAAAGTTTTATTTTAGCATCATACACAATAACCTAGCCATTTAGCGTGTATAATGTAAAGCTTTGGCTCTGCTTAAAGCAATGAGATTCATTCACACTTTTACAAAAATCCATCACTATAACACCAGCACTTTATTGCTCTATCCATAATTTTACGCTTTCTAAAAAACTTATAAATGTAACAATGTTTTTATCAAGCATTTGAAATTCTTTAATCTTTAAACAAGCAAATTTATGAATGAATTTGAAAGATACCCTTCAATTTTTCAACAAACTTCACTAATATTCTCGTTAATTGAGTTTTTTTTATAGTTTTCCTGAAAGAGTCCGCGGTCATAAAAAAATTCTCTTACAACATAAATATCTCTATTGAAATGTTTGATCTCTTCTTGTCTATCTTTCATATAAAAAAATTAAAATTTTAACGATTAATCTCATTATATAAAAATAGCTCTGTGAATAAATGCTCTGATGACATTAATATTTTTTCTGTAGTGTATAATTTGGGAGTGAGGGTATTGTTTGATTTCTACAAGAGTATTTTTATGGATATCAATTCTATTATTCTATGCTAATAATCCGGTACAGTTATACATATGATAGAGTTTACTCCATGAATTATCGGCATATTTATCATGCTGGCAATTTTGCTGATGTTTTTAAACACATTATTGTCACTCGCATTGTAGAATATCTCAAACGCAAAGAAAAAGCTTTTCGCGTTATAGATACGCATGCTGGAATCGGTATTTATGACCTTTCTTCTTTAGAAGCACATAAAACAGGAGAGTGTCGCGAAGGTGTCCAACGACTTTTTTCAACTCCTATCCCAGAAGATTTAAGAACACTCCTTTGTCCATGGTGTGACATCATTGATGCCCTCAATAAAGGGGAAAAAGACATTGTATTTTATCCTGGATCTCCTGTTCTTATTCGTCAATTATTACGGAAACAAGATCGCCTCACCGCAATAGAATTGCACAATGAAGATTATCATATTTTAGCAAAAAACTTTGTAGGAGATTATCAGACAAAAGTTCTGCATTTAGATGGTTGGCTTTCCTTAAATGCTCATGTACCACCAAAAGAAAAACGTGGGTTTATCCTTGTTGACCCTCCCTTTGAAAAAGCTGGAGAGTTTTCCCGCCTTATTGATGGATTAACGAAAGCCTATCGTCGCTTTTCTGGAGGAATCTACGCGTTATGGTATCCTGTTAAATATGACAAAGAAATTGAAAGTTTTCTTCACGCGCTTTATCAAACCGGAATTCCTAAGATTCTACAGCTTGAAATGCGTATCCGAAAAAGTTCAAGTCCACCGACAATGAATGGAAGTGGTATGATTATTATTAACCCTCCCTACCTTTTGGAAGAAGAAATGAAAAAACTCAGCCCCTTTCTTATCAACCGTCTGGGACAAGATGAAAATGCCAAAATAACGCATAAGTGGCTTCAAAAAGAACATCTATTATTTTAGATCTTTCTCTGATATTTTTCCTAAATCAAATATCATGTTGTAAAATACAAAGGCATTAAATGATCAAGTTCTTTGATTCTTTGGATAATATTAACATATTATAATGGTAAGCTAATAATGATCAGCGTGAATTATTTTTTTAGAAAGCCTATCCTCTTAATCATTATGGATTTCCTATTCCAATCATTTTAATGGATAAATTGGCCAAATTCATAAAGCTGCCTTAGAATAACAACACTCATATTTTTTATGAAAAATCGGCTCTCTAAAATCATACTCTTATGTTATAAGATATTATTTATAGAAAAAAATTATAAAGACATAAATAATCATTATTTAATAAAAAAGAATATTTCATATATTAAACAAACAACATATTCGTAACAAACGGAATGGTCCTGAAAAATAATACAAATTGTCCGCAAAATGAACGGGAAAAACTTTCTTTTCTCTCTAATGTTACATGGCATAATGCCAATCAAAGCAATGAGAAAAATCAGTTCCAAGGTATCAAGTTCATACAAGAGTTTGTTAGACACCTTCCGCATAAGCCAGGGGTTTACCGGATGATTGGTGAAAATGGTGATATTCTTTATGTTGGCAAAGCCCGTAATCTCAAAAAACGTGTTTCAAACTATACACGTGAACAAGGACACAATAATCGCATTACCCGCATGATTCGTGCAACATATCATATGGAATTTATCGTCACCCATACAGAAACAGAAGCACTCCTTTTAGAAGCCAATCTCATCAAAAGATTGCATCCACATTTTAATGTACTCCTGCGTGATGATAAAAGTTTCCCTTATATTATGATTACAGATGATCATCGAGTGCCTGCACTTTACAAACATCGTGGTGCTCGAACACGAAAAGCTCACTATTTTGGTCCTTTTGCTTCTGCTGGTGCAGTGACACAAACAGTTCATGTTTTACAACGCGCCTTTTTATTACGAACCTGTACTGATTCAGTTTTTGAAAACCGTACACGCCCCTGTTTGCTTTATCAAATTAAGCGATGTTCTGCACCTTGTACTCATGAAATTAGTGACAGTGATTATAAAGAACTGGTGAAAGGAGCAAAAGCGTTCCTTTCGGGAAAAGATCAATCTATTAAAAACGATATGGTTCAAGCTATGCATAAAGCCGCAGAAAATCTTGATTTTGAACAAGCAGCTTCCTATCGTGACCGCTTATCCGCCCTTTCTCACATACAAAGCCATCAAGGTATTAATCCTCAAACGATAAAAGAAGCGGATGTATTTGCAATTGCGCAAAAAGAAGGAATGACCTGTATTCAAGTGTTCTTTTTTCGCATGGGGCAAAATTGGGGAAACCGTGCCTATTTTCCTAAAGCAGACCCCTCTTTTTCCCGCACTGAAATTTTAGCGAGTTTTCTTGCCCAATTTTACGATGATAAACCACTTCCCAAAAGCATCCTTTTATCTGAAGAAATTGAAGAAAAGGCACTTCTTACAGAAGCGTTTAGTCTCAAAGCAAACCACAAAGTATCCCTCTCTTTACCTAAACAAGGTGAACGAAAAACTCTTGTTAATCATGCCTATCTCAATGCGCATGAAGCACTTGAACATAAGCTTGCTGAAACAGCCACCAACACAAAATTGCTTCAAGGTCTTGCTGAAACATTCCAACTGCCTTTTCCTCCACGCCGGATAGAAGTCTATGACAATTCTCATATCATGGGAACAAATGCTGTAGGGGCTATGATTGTTGCTGGTCAAATGGGATTTATTAAAAATCAATATCGAAAATTCAACATTCGCTCAACAGATATCACGCCTGGCGATGATTTCGGCATGATGAAAGAAGTGATTAAACGAAGATTTTCACGCCTTATCAAAGAGCATGATCTGCCAAATAGAAGTCATAACATAAAAGATGATGATCTTTTTCCCATTTGGCCTGACCTTATCTTAATCGATGGTGGTGAAGGACAAATCAACAGCGTACATGCAATACTTGCTGAATTACAATTAAATGATCTCTTCACAGTTGTTGGAATCGCCAAAGGTGTTGACCGTCATGCAGGACGTGAAAGATTTTTTATAAAAGATATTCCTCCCTTTACACTTCCTCCACGTGATCCTATCCTCTACTTTTTGCAACGTCTGCGTGATGAAGCACACCGTTTTGCGATTGGAACTCATAGGATAAAACGAAAAAAAGCAACATTCAAAAACCCACTTGATGAAATCGAAAATATTGGTCCGACAAGAAAGCGTGCATTGCTTCATCATTTTGGAAGTGCCAAAGCTGTTGCTAGTGCCTCATTTGAAGATTTAAAAAAAGTTACGGGAATTTCTATGACAATTGCACAAAAAATTCATAACCATTTTCATGAAAAATAGGCTTGTTTCATAACCTTCGCCTTGTTACGTTTAGGAAATATATTCTCTTTCACAAGAATTAAAAATGGCTCCATGAAAAATCATACTTTTTCTTTTCCAAATATTTTAACTTATGCACGAATTGTTGCAGTCCCAATGGTTGTTGCATGCTTTTTTTTAGAAGGGCGCCTACAATCAAGTGATATCGCACGTTGGATTGCCGTTTCTATTTTTATTATTGCATCTATTACCGATTTTCTTGACGGTTACCTTGCTCGTATTTGGGAACAAACATCCAATATTGGTCGCATGTTAGATCCAATTGCCGATAAACTTCTCGTCTCTGCTTGTTTGCTCTTGCTTGCCGCAGACAGTACCATCGCTGGGTGGACACTATGGGCAGCTATTATCATTCTTTGCAGAGAAATTCTTGTATCAGGATTACGTGAATATTTGGCTGAGTTAAAAGTTAGTGTTCCTGTCTCTCGTCTTGCAAAATGGAAAACTTTTGTACAAATGATCGCTATTATCTTTCTTTTAGCAGGACCAGCCGGTAATAAAATTTTCCCTTACACAGTAGAGTTTGGCATTACTATGCTGTGGATTTCTGCCCTCCTTACATTGTGGACAGGGTGGGATTATTTTCGTGCAGGTTTAAAACACGTTATCCTATGAATAGTATGGAATTTTATAATGATGATTTATCTTTTTGTCCTTAAATAAGAGATGAGAATAGCATAAGATTGATTTATTTTAAATCTATTAATGATAGATCAATAAAATGCTTTTTTGCACATTACAAGTAAGGGTAGCGTGTAGATAAAAACTCTTCAGAAAAGAGTAAATAGCCTTTATATTTTCGTAAAAGCAGCTGTAATATTAAAAGCTAAAAAAACGATTAATGCTCCATATGCTTTCAAAAAAATCTATAATCTCATAAGCAAAAAACCGAAATATAGTGTTCAAGGCATTGATTTACAATGATAATATAGCGTTATTCATATTGAATGAGAACCCTGAATAACGTAAGATTCTCTCATCTTAAATCTGTGTATCTTGAATCAATCAAAATCACTTGCTTGCACACCACAAGCGGGGTTGATGTGTGGGTAAAAACTATAGCAGAAAGGAGTAAAAATGGTTCTTATGAATCGTCTTAATGCAAGGGCTGTCGCAACATTGGGAGCTGGCAAATATAATGATGGTGCCGGCTTGCTTCTCCATAAGCGTAAAGATGGTGGTGCTCAATGGCTTTATCGTTATACCATTCATGGTCGGCGCCGTGAAATGGGCTTGGGTGCTTTAAGAGATGTCTCTTTAAAACAAGCCCGTGAATTGGCAACTGGGTGGCGAGCTGTTTTACGTGAAGGGCGTGACCCTATTAAAGAACGTGAAAAACAAAAGCGTGAGGCAATAAGCAATCTCCATTACTTAAAAGATATTGCAC
Organism: Bartonella sp. AP11XZML; assembly: GCF_042196445.1. NCBI lineage: Bacteria > Pseudomonadati > Pseudomonadota > Alphaproteobacteria > Hyphomicrobiales > Bartonellaceae > Bartonella > Bartonella sp. AP11XZML. Next base: position 3,680 of record NZ_JBHIQF010000091.1, on the reverse strand, counting down.
TAGATACTTTTGAAACTCGTAAAGCTGAATTAAAAGGTGATGGTAAAAATGGTAAATGGTTTACACCTTTACGCCTTCATATTCTCCCTAAATTAGGCTGTTTACCCGTTTCAGAGATTACGCAAACAGAGATACGCAATACCCTTTCTTCCATTTGGCATACAAAGGCTGTAATTGCTCGAACAGCATTGATACGTCTTAATCTTTGTCTCAAACATGCGGCTGCATTAGGTGTAGATGTTGATTTACAAGCTGTAGAAAAAGCAAAAGCTCTCTTAGGAAAACAACGCCATAAGGTCACTAATAGACCAGCCATGGATTGGAGAGAGGTTCCGGCTTTTTATAAAACACTCTGTGAAGCATCAACCATAACACAACTGGCTTTGCGTTTGCTTATTCTGACAGGTGTTCGTACCAATCCTTTACGTCATATTCATAAAGATCAAATTGATGGGGATATATGGACCATACCTGCTGAAAATATGAAAGGCAAGCGTGATACAACAAAAGAATTTCGCGTGCCTTTATCAACTGAAGCATTAGACATTTTAAAACAAGCACGATTGCTTTCTCGTAATGATTTCTTTTTTTCTGCTAAAGGTCGCGGTCCCCTCGCTGAGAAGTGTATGGCTCAATATATGAGAGACAATAAGCTTGAAGCCTGCCCGCATGGTTTTCGCTCTAGTTTACGCGATTGGCTTGCCGAAACAACCGATGCCCCCTATGAGGTCGCTGAAACCATTCTAAGTCATACAGTAGGAGGACAAGTAGAGCGCTCCTATCGTCGCACTGACTATCTAGAACAGCGCCGTGTTTATATGGATAAATGGGCGGCTTATGTCACGGGTCAATCTTAAGATATGGGGTGCATAACCCCATTATCTGTGGATAACTTTAGCTCTCTTTTCTCTCATTCTTTCTCAATAAGAGTCATAAATTATCACATCAGAAATTATATGATAAAATATTGTTTTCTATAAATAAAATACCTTCAAAAAGGAACCAAAATGTGGTTAATAAATGGTTATGATTTGTTACCATTTTTATAGTGAAAGGATTTTAATATGACAGAAAATGATATTCTTTTGACAGACCGTGAAAGTGCAAAATTGCTTCATATGAGTGTCTCAACTTTCCGCCGTCATGTAACCAATGGCTCTTTACCAAAACCTTTAAAATTTGGTTTTTTATCGCGTTGGTTACAATCAGATCTTTTGAATGTCATCGAGCAAGCAAAACAGCAACGTTATAACGACGCGGCATAAAAAGAAAACCTTGTCACGTAAGGACGGACAAGGCTTTCTCAAGCTCATCAACTNTAAGGTTTGCATTCAAGTTGTTCTGAATGCTTTTTACAATAAGGGCTATTTAAGCGTCTCTCAACACTTCGCTGAGGCATGACAGCACCAGGACGACATATGGGAAGATTATCCGATTTATGATTTTCACACCAATCTTGTATTGTAAAGCTAGGGCGAAAACCTGATTGCGCCATACACATTTCAATACTGGCAAATTGATTCAAATCTAGCGCCACAACCTTATTAAGGTCCGGTACTCCACATTCTAAAAGTATTTTATTTCTCCATAATGCTGGAGAAAGTGAGGGAATTGAGTTAACACATCCAGTGATACTTAACAGAGCTATACAACTCAACAGTTTTAAGATTTTCTTCATTATTCCCCTCTTTCAATGGATTTATTTACAATAAAACAGCTCATAAGCCTGTTGATATTTTCTGTCATCGCTGCTTAAAGCAACGGTGACCAATATTGAGATGATGGATTGAGAAAACAATCCCGCCATTCCAAGTGAAGGCAAGGATGGCAGATTATTGATCATCACTAGCAGTGCTTAAGGTTGGCATTCTGGTTTATTTTTATATTTTTGGCAATAAGCGCTATTTAAACGCTTCTTGACACTTCGTTTTGGAATGACAGCACCTGGCACACAAATCGGAAGATCTTCGGCATTATAATTTCTACACCGATCTCTCCACTTCCCTCCTAATTTACTATGAAAACCTGCTTGGGTTAGACATGCATAAATAGATGTATTCGCATTTATACTTAACTCTCTATAATCCATCATATAATCATCATGAGGATTCAGCATTCCACATTCTAATAGTGCTTTTTTAATCTCAATCTTATCTTCTCCTAGCTTCTCTAATACATCCACAGCCTGGTAAGGACCTGGAAAACATCCAGCTATAATAAGCAAAGCCAATCCACTCAATAACTTTAAAGTTGCTTTCATTTTTTCTCTCCTTCAATGATTTTTTATGATAAGATTGCTTATAAGCTTGTCGATGTTTTATATTCCTCTGTCCATATCAATTTGAAACATGTTGAGTGCCGATACAATTGGCCCACACACTTATGCAAAAGATAAAAAAACTAAAGATTACTCTTAATCATACCATCATCAAAAAACTACGGTAGACATTCAGGCTTGTTTCTATTTCTTTTACAATGGGGGCTGTTCAGGCGTTTCTTAACACTTCTTTGAGGAATAACAGCACCTGAATGACAAATTGGAAAACGAGCATCAAAAAACTCACACGAACTCAAATATCCGGATTTATATCTAAAACCTGCTTGAACCATGCAAGCTTCAATTAATGCGTTCGCATTTCCGTCTAACTTTCTGTTGTATTCATCACGATTATAAGGTGTTGGCATGCCACATTCTAACAGCGCTTTCCCTATATCAATTGTATTTGCACCAGGCTTATCCCATAATTCCCAAGCTGATAAGGGAACCTCAGCTTTATACTCACATCCAGCTATACTTAACAGAGCTATGCCGCTCAATAATTGCAAGACTTTCTTCATTTTTCCCCTCTTTCAATGGATTTATTTACGATAAAACAGAGCTCATAAACCTGTTGATATTTCCTGTCACCGCTGCTGAAAACAACAGTGAACAATATTGAAATGGTTAGTTGAGGAAACAATCCCGCCATTCCAAGTGAAGGTAAGGAGGGGGATTGTTGATCATCACTTAAGGCTGACATTCATCCGCGTTTTTATACCTTTTACAAAATGGGCTGTTCAAGCGCTTCTTGACACTGCGCTGTGGTATGACAGCACCTGGACGACAATTTGGAAGGTTGTCTTCTTTAAAAGTATAACACCAGCCCCCCCCCCTCAACTCTATTTTTATAGCGGAAACCTGATTGGACCATGCAAGCATCAATGGAAACCATTGCATTAGGAGTGAGCTTTTGAGTTTCTGAATCCTCATCATAAGGCGTTGGCATTCCACATTCTAATAAAGCTTTTCCTATCTCAGTAAAATCTGCTCCTGGCTTCTCCCACATATACATATACCCTGGAGCAGGTTTATCGATATTGCATCCAATCACGCTTAACAGAACGAGCCCGCTTAATAGTTTTAATATGTATTTCATTTGTTCCTCCTTGAAGGGATGTATATACGATTAGGATCCCCATAATCGCTTTGACATGCCTTACTTGCATGACTATAACAAACATGAGGGCTGGGATAACCAAATAGTACTTTCTTTGCCTCTTTCACTACGTTACTACCAAGGGGTCTCTTGTCAAAAGTAGCGGGATTCTTGCCAAACACAACACCAACAAAATCATCTGCATGGTTTTCCAAGCCGACAGTGGTTTGCTTGCCATCCTTTAAGATATATAACGTATCTGCC
>NZ_JBHIQF010000090.1:0-140455 GCF_042196445.1 Bartonella sp. AP11XZML | reverse complement strand
CTTCGTTTTGCTATTCGTGAAGGTGGTCGTACTGTTGGTGCCGGTATCGTCTCTAAGATCATTGAATAAATAATGCTTGTTGAGTGCTTTGATTATTGAAGGCACTTTGTATAACAGGGAAATAAAGAGCATGAACAGTCAGAATATTCGCATTCGCTTGAAAGCGTTTGATCATAGAATTCTTGATACGTCGACGCGTGAGATCGTATCGACTGCTAAACGTACCGGTGCAAATGTCCGTGGTCCCATTCCGCTTCCGACGCGGATTGAGAAGTTTACGGTCAATCGTGGACCGCATATCGATAAGAAAAGTCGTGAGCAGTTTGAGATGCGAACACATAAGCGTCTTCTTGACATTGTTGATCCAACGCCGCAAACAGTGGATGCGCTTATGAAGCTCGATCTTTCTGCTGGTGTGGATGTAGAAATTAAGCTCTGAGGTTTGAGGACAGAAGGAACAGACCCGATGCGTTCAGGTGTAATAGCACAGAAGCTGGGCATGACCCGTATTTATAATGATGCTGGTGAGCATGTGCCGGTGACGGTACTTCGTTTGGAGAATTGTCAAGTCGTTGCTCAGCGTACAGTTGAAAAGAATGGTTATACTGCTGTTCAATTAGGTGTAGGCTTTGCTAAGGTTAAGAATACTTCACAAGCTCTTCGTGGACATTTTGCTAAGGCTTCTGTTGAGCCTAAAGCTAAAATAGCAGAGTTTCGTGTGAGTCCCGACAATCTTCTTGATGTTGGTACTGAGATTACAGTGGAACATTTTGTTCCAGGACAAAGAGTTGATGTGACTGGTACCAGTATTGGTAAGGGGTTTGCTGGTGTTATGAAACGACATAACTTTGGTGGGCATCGTGCTTCTCATGGTAATTCGATTACACATCGTGCTCATGGTTCTACAGGGCAGTGCCAAGATCCTGGTAAAGTTTTTAAAGGTAAAAAAATGGCTGGCCATATGGGGCAAGTGCGTGTAACAACACAGAATATTGAAGTTATTTCCACTGATAGTGAGCGTGGTTTAATTTTAGTGCGTGGTGCTGTTTCTGGTTCTAAAGGTTCTTGGATTTTGATACGGGATGCTGTGAAGAAGCGTCTTCCTGAGAATGCTCCAAAGCCTGCTGGTATTCGCCGTCTTGTGAAGGAGAAAGCGGAAATGGTTACTCCGGTGACGGAAACCTCTGAGGTTGAGGGAGCCTAATAATGGATCTTGTAATTAAAACTCTTGATGGTAATGAAGCTGGCAAATTAAAGGTTTCTGAAGCTATTTTTGATCTTGTTCCGCGTGAGGATATTTTGCAACGTGTTGTTCGTTGGCAGCTTGCACGTCGTCAGCAGGGAAGTCATCAATCCCAGGGTCGTTCTGATGTATCGCGAACAGGGGCAAAAATGTTTAAACAGAAAGGAACTGGGCGTGCTCGACATTCATCTGCACGTGCACCGCAGTTTAGGGGTGGGGGTAAGGCACATGGACCGGTGGTTCGTAGCCATGCGCATGATCTTCCTAAAAAGATTCGTGCTCTTGGGTTACGTCTTGCTTTATCTGCAAAATTAAAAGCAAAAGATTTAATTATTGTGGATGAGTTGACTGTTAAGGATGCTAAAACGAAAATGCTTGTTTCTCATTTTTCTAAGCTTGGATTTAATAACGCTCTCTTGATTGATGGTAAAGAGATTGATATTAACTTTTTTCGTGCAGCCTCTAATATCCCTAATATTGACATTTTGCCTATTCAGGGAATTAATGTTTATGATATTTTGCGTCGCAGCAAACTTGTTTTATCAAAAGCAGCTGTTGAGGCTCTTGAGGAGCGTTTTAAATGACAGATCTTCGCCATTATGATATAATTATTAGTCCAGTTATTACTGAAAAGGCGACTATGATTTCTGAATATAATCAAGTTGCTTTTAATGTCGCGCCGAAAGCGACGAAGCCTGAGATTAAGGCTGCTATTGAAGCGCTTTTTAGCGTAAAAGTTAAAGCAGTTAACACGGTAGTCCGTAAGGGTAAAGTGAAGCGTTTCAAAGGTATAGTTGGTCGGCAGAGTGATGTCAAAAAAGCGATCGTAACTCTGGCCAGTGGTCAGACTATCGACGTTTCGACAGGTCTTTAAAGGCTCGGAGATAGGAATAATGGCACTTAAGCAGTTTAATCCAACGACACCTGGGCAGCGTCAGCTTGTTATTGTGGAACGTTCTTGTCTTTATAAGGGAAAACCTGTAAAGATGTTAACTGAAGGTTTGTCTTCAAAGGGTGGACGTAATAATCGCGGTCGTGTTACTGCTCGTTTTCAGGGTGGTGGACATAAACGTAGTTATCGGTTTGTCGACTTTAAGCGTCTTAAACGTGATGTTTCAGCAAAGGTTGAGCGTTTAGAATACGATCCTAATCGTACCGCTTTTATTGCTTTAATCCGCTATGAGGATGGGCAATTGAGTTATATTCTTGCACCACAGCGTCTTGGTGTTGGTGATTCTGTTATGGCTGGTTTAAATGTGGATGTTAAACCAGGTAATGCTATGCCTCTTGCTAATATGCCTGTAGGTACAATTATTCATAATGTTGAGATGAAGCCAGGGAAAGGCGGACAGATTGCACGTTCAGCAGGTGCTTATGCGCAGTTGGTTGGACGAGATCATGGTATGGCTATTCTTCGTTTAAATTCTGGTGAGCAGCGTTTGGTTCCGAGTAGCTGTTTTGCAACTGTTGGCGCTGTTTCAAATCCTGATCATGGGAATATTAATGATGGTAAGGCGGGGCGGTCACGTTGGCGTGGTAAACGTCCACATGTTCGTGGTGTTGCTATGAACCCCGTTGATCATCCACACGGTGGTGGTGAAGGTCGTACATCGGGGGGGCGCCATCCAGTTTCTCCCTGGGGTAAACCTACGAAAGGTAAGCGTACGCGCTCCAATAAAGCCACTGATAAATTTATTATGCGTACGCGTCATCAACGCAAGAAATAAGAAAGGTAGTCTGAGGTGGTTCGTTCAGTGTGGAAAGGTCCGTTTGTTGACGGCTATCTTCTTGGTAAAGCAGAGAAGGTACGTGCAAGTGGGCGCAACGAAGTTATAAAAATATGGAGTCGTCGCTCTACTATTTTACCGCAATTTGTTGGTTTAACTTTTGGTGTTTACAACGGTAATAAGCATATTCCTGTTTCTGTTTCTGAAGAGATGGTTGGGCATAAGTTTGGTGAGTTCGCTCCTACCCGGACTTATTATGGTCATGGTGCCGATAAGAAAGCGAAGAGGAAGTAGGAATGGGAAAAGCTAAAGTTTCGCGCCAGCTTAAAGATAATGAAGCAAGAGCTGTCACGCGGACAATTCGTGTTAGTCCGCAGAAGCTTAATTTAGTTGCTGCAATGATTCGTGGTAAAAGAGTTAATGTAGCGCTCGCTGATTTGATGTTTTCACGCAAGCGAATTGCTGCTACTGTGAAAAAAACACTTGAATCAGCAATTGCAAATGCAGAAAATAACCACGATCTTGATATTGATTCGCTTGTTGTGGCGGAAGCTTATGTTGGTAAGTCGATAGTGATGAAGCGCTTTCATGTTCGTGGTCGAGGGCGTGCTAGTAGAATTGAACGTCCATTTTCGCATCTTACTGTTATTGTTCGTGAAGTTACCGAAAAAGTGGAGGCCGCGTAATGGGGCAGAAGATCAATCCAATAGGACTTCGTCTTGGTGTTAATCGGACTTGGGACTCTCGTTGGTATGCTGATAGTGGTGAATATGGGCGCCTTCTTCATGAAGATTTGAAAATTCGTTCATATGTGCTTGAGGAACTTAAACAGGCGGCTATTTCTAAGGTTGTTATTGAGCGTCCTCATAAAAAGTGTCGTATTACAATTCATTCTGCACGTCCTGGTTTGATTATTGGTAAAAAGGGTGCTGATATCGAAAAGCTTCGTCGTAAGCTCTCAGAAATGACGGATGCTGAAACTTCATTGAATATTGTGGAGATTCGTAAACCGGAGATTGATGCGACAATTATTGCGCAATCAATTGCTCAACAGTTAGAGCGTCGTGTTGCTTTTCGTCGTGCAATGAAGCGTGCTGTTCAGTCTGCTATGCGTCTTGGTGCGGAAGGTATTCGTATCAATTGTTCTGGCCGTCTTGGTGGTGCTGAAATTGCTCGTATGGAATGGTATCGTGAAGGTCGTGTTCCACTTCATACCTTGCGTTCTGATGTTGATTACGGTACAGCAGAAGCTAAGACCGCTTATGGTATTTGTGGTATTAAAGTTTGGGTCTTTAAGGGTGAGATTCTTGAGCATGATCCGATGGCTTCAGAACGTCGTGCTACGGAAGCTGATCAATCTGGTTCTTCATCGAATCGTCGCCGCGAAAATGCTTAGTTTTTGAGATTGAACTAAAATTTGGAGTAGAGAACAATGTTGCAGCCAAAGCGCACAAAGTTCCGTAAACAGTTCAAAGGCCGTATTCACGGTTTTGCGAAGGGTGGTACGGATTTGAATTTCGGTGCCTACGGTTTGAAGGCTGTTGAGCCGGAGCGGGTTACTGCTCGTCAAATTGAAGCGGCGCGTCGTGCGATTACACGTTATATGAAGCGTTCTGGTCGTGTGTGGATTCGCATTTTTCCAGATCTTCCGGTTACATCTAAACCGACTGAAGTTCGTATGGGTAAAGGTAAGGGAAGTGTTGATTATTGGGCTGCACGTGTTGCTCCTGGGCGCGTCATGTTTGAGCTTGATGGAGTTCCGGAGGATGTTGCACGTGAAGCACTAAGATTGGGTGCTGCAAAGTTGCCTATAAAAACGCGTTTCATCCAGCGTATTGCTGAATAATGAGGTTAAGCGATGAGAGCCACAGAATTACGGGCGCAAACGCTCGACCAAATGAAAGATGAATTGGCTAAGTTAAAGAAAGAGCAATTTAATTTGCGTTTTCAAAAAGCAACAGGTCAATTAGAAAAGACTGCGCGCGTTAGACAAGTTCGTCGTGATATTGCGCGTATTAAAACTTTTCTTCGTCAAAAGATAAGTGAAAGTAAGGTTTAAGGAAATAAGAGATGCCTAAACGCGTTTTGCAGGGTGTTGTTATTAGCGACAAAAGTGATAAGACTGTTGTTGTCAAAGTTGAACGCCGTTATTCTCATCCGCTTCTTAAGAAGACTGTTCGGCAGTCTAAAAATTATAAAGCGCATGACGAAAACAACCAATTCAAGATTGGGGATCAAGTTTCTATTCAAGAATCTAGACCAATTTCGAAAGATAAATGTTGGATTGTTGTAAAAGACAATGTAGCGTAATGAGTTAAGCTTATTGTTTTAGAATTTAACAGTGTGGTTATCATTGATAAATTTGAAGGCGATAACTTTATCGTTATTTGGCAGGCAAATCCGAGTGTGTAAAAGGTACAATCGGATATATGTGTTAAGAGAAGGTGGCCAGTCATGATTCAGATGCAAACAAACCTCGACGTTGCTGATAATTCTGGAGCGCGTCGTGTCATGTGCATCAAAGTGTTAGGCGGTTCAAAGCGGAAATATGCTTCGGTCGGTGACATTATTGTTGTTTCGGTTAAGGATGCAATTCCTCGTGGCCGTGTTAAAAAAGGTGATGTTATGAAAGCTGTTGTGGTTCGTACTGCTAAGGATATTCGTCGCGCAGATGGTAGTGTCATTCGTTTTGATAGTAATGCTGCGGTTTTAGTGGATAATAAAAAAGAGCCGATCGGTACTCGTATCTTTGGACCTGTTCCCCGTGAATTGCGTGGTAGGAATCATATGAAGATCATCTCGCTTGCTCCTGAAGTTCTGTAAGGAGTAAATGTTATGCAGAAGATTCGAAAAGGTGATAAAGTTGTTGTTTTGTCCGGTAAGGATAAAGGATGTAGTGGTGAAGTAATTAAGGTTAGTCCAAAAGAGAATAAGGCTTTTGTTCGTGGGATTAATATGATTAAACGTCATCAACGTCAAACGCAGAAGCAAGAAGCTGGAATTATTTCTAAAGAAGCTCCGATTCATCTGTCTAATTTGGCGATTGCTGATCCTAAAGATGGTAAGCCTACACGTGTAGGCTTTCGTATGAATGCAGATGGTAATAAAGTTCGTTTTGCCAAGCGTTCGGGAGAGTTGATTAATGGCTGAGGAAAGACAAATACCGCGTATGAAAGCGCATTATTTTGAAGTGATTCGTAAAGTGCTTCAAGAGAAGTTTAATTACAGAAATGCGATGCAAATTCCGCGGATTGATAAAGTTGTAATAAATATGGGGATAGGTGAAGCAACTGCTGATTCGAAGAAGCCTTCCCTTGCCGCTGAGGATTTAGGGCTAATAACGGGTCAGAAGGCTGTTGTTACGCGTGCGCGTAATTCTATTGCGACCTTTAAGGTTCGTGAAGGAATGCCTCTTGGGGCTAAAGTTACATTGCGTAAAGATCGTATGTTTGAGTTTTTAGATCGTCTTGTGACGATTGCTCTTCCGCGGGTTCGTGACTTTCGTGGTTTAAATCCAAAGAGTTTTGATGGTCGTGGCAATTTTGCTATGGGTATTAAAGAACACATTGTGTTTCCAGAAATCAACTATGATAAAGTTGATCAAATTTGGGGGATGGATATTATCGTTTGTACGACAGCAAAAACGGATGATGAAGCTCGTGAGTTATTGCGTGCTTTTAATTTTCCTTTTCGTTCGTAACGGCAAACGTAGTGAGGTGAAATTATGGCCAAAGTAAGTGCCGTTGAAAAAAATAAGCGTCGTGAGGTGATGGTAAAGCGCTATGCTGCCCGTCGTGCACGTTTGAAAGCAATAGTTATGGATCAGAAGGTTTCTCTTGAAGAACGTTTTAAAGCTTCTGTTCAGTTGGCAGAGTTGCCGCGTAATTCTTCGAAAGTTCGTATTCGTAATCGCTGTGAGGTTTCAGGTCGTCCGCGGGCTTATTATCGTAAATTAAAAATGTCGCGAATTGCGTTGCGTGAGCTTGGCTCTATTGGCTATATTCCTGGTATTGTAAAGTCTAGTTGGTAAGAGGAGATTATTTAATGTCTATGTCAGATCCTCTTGGTGATATGCTAACACGTATTCGTAATGCACTTGGTCGTAAAAAAGGTAAAGTAGTTACTCCAGCTTCGAAGCTTCGTGCGCACGTTCTTGATGTTCTTCAGTCGGAAGGTTATATTCGCGGATATAATCAAATTGATTTAGGTGATGGGAAAGCTGAGATTGAAATCGAATTGAAGTATTTTGAAGGGTTGGCTGCTATTCGTGAGATTTCACGTGTATCAAAGCCAGGGCGTCGTGTGTATGTTTCTGCTAAGTCACTTCCTCAGGTGGCAAATGGCCTTGGTATTTCGATTTTATCGACTCCTAAAGGTGTCATGGCAGATCATGAGGCGCGTGAACAGAATGTTGGTGGAGAACTCCTTTGTCGTGTTTTCTAAGTTATGTCAAGAAAACGGAAGAAAAAGTAGGTTAGAACAATGTCTCGTATTGGAAAGAAACCCATTTCAATTCCTTCTGGAGTTACTGCTACTGTTGAAGGACAGCTGGTTAAGGCAAAAGGTCCAAAAGGTGAGCTGAGTTACGTCGTCAATGATGAAGTCTTAGTCAAACTTGAGGAGAATATCATATCAGTTATGCCGCGGGATCAGTCAAAAGATGCGCGTTCTAAATGGGGTATGTCGCGCTCAATGATTGAGAACATTTTTTGTGGTGTGAAAGATGGTTTTGAAAAGAGGTTGGAGATTAATGGGGTTGGTTATCGTGCTGCTTTGCAGGGTAAGGATGTTCAACTATCTCTGGGCTTTTCGCATGATGTGGTTTATAAAGTTCCGCCGGGTGTTACTGTGACTGTTCCTAAGCCAACGGAAATTGTTGTTTCTGGAATTGATAAACAGCAAGTTGGACAAGTTGCAGCGGAGATTCGTGAGTATCGTAGGCCTGAGCCTTATAAAGGTAAAGGTGTTAAGCATGCAGATGAACGTATCTTCCGTAAAGAAGGTAAAAAGAAATAAGGATTTTGTATTATGGTTTCATCTAAGGACATTATCCAACGTCGTGCAAGGCGTGTTCGTCGTAGAATTAAAATGGTTTCTCATGATCGTCCTCGGCTTAGTGTTTATCGTTCAAATCAGAACATTTATGCTCAAGTTATCGATGATTTGCGGGGATGTACACTTGTTTCAGCCTCTACTCTTGAAAGTGATTTGAAAAAATCGTTAAAGAGTGGTGCTGATAAAAAGGCGGCCTTTGCTGTTGGTAAGTTAATTGCTGAGCGTGCGAAGAAAGCGGGTGTTAATGAGGTGGTTTTTGATCGTGGAGCGTATGTGTACCATGGTCGCGTCAAAGCTTTAGCTGAAGCTGCTCGTGAAGGTGGTTTGAATTTCTAAAATTTCTTATTTATGAATGAGTAAGGAGAGTTTAGAGTATTTCGTTTAAGTTCTTCCAGTTTGATGAGGGACTTTGTTATCGTGCTTCCGGAAAAGAAAAAGGAATGAGGAATGGCACAAAAAGAACGTGGTGAGAGAGAAGAACGCGATAATGAATTTGTCGATAGGCTCGTTCATATCAATCGTGTTGCTAAAGTTGTAAAGGGTGGTCGGCGTTTTGGTTTTGCTGCTCTTGTTGTCGTTGGAGATCAAAAAGGGCGTGTGGGTTTTGGACATGGTAAAGCCCGTGAAGTTCCAGAAGCCGTTCGTAAAGCAACGGAATCTGCGAAACGTGGGATGATTTATGTTCCGCTTCGGTCTGGGCGTACATTGCATCATGATCTTGAAGGTCGTCACGGAGCTGGGCGTGTTTTGCTACGTTCGGCTTCTGCTGGTACTGGTATTATTGCTGGGGGACCGATGCGTGCTATTTTTGAAGCTCTTGGTATGCAGGATGTCGTTGCAAAATCACTAGGGTCGTCGAATCCTTATAACATGGTTCGTGCAACATTTGATGCATTGAAACATCAAATGCATCCTAGAGATATTGCTGCTCAACGTGGTATAAAGTATTCGACTTTGCAGGCGCGTCGTCGCCATTTAGTCGACCTAGAAGGGTAGTTTCTGAGATTATCAGAAAAGGAATTAGGAAATGGTTCAGAAAAAATCTCAGAGTGGTAAAACTGTGACGGTGGAACAAATTGGAAGCCCTATTCGAAACTCACAGATTCAGCGTGCAACCTTAAAGGGGCTTGGACTAAATAAAATGCGTCGTCGGCGCGTTTTAGATGATACACTTTGTGTGCGGGGTATGATTGCTCGGGTTCGGCATCTTGTTCGCGTTATAGATGAAGGTTAAGGGTTGCGGGAGTATTAGATATGAAACTCAATGAACTGCGTGATTGCGAAGGCGCAACAAAAAATCGTAAGCGTGTTGGGCGTGGTATTGGTTCCGGTACGGGTAAGACTGGTGGTCGTGGTGTAAAAGGGCAAAAGTCACGTTCTGGTGTTTCCCTTAATGGTTTTGAAGGTGGGCAAATGCCTATCTATCGTCGTTTGCCAAAACGTGGATTTAGGAATTTCTTTGCTAAAACCTACAATGAAGTTTCACTAGGACGTATTCAGTTGGCAGTTGATGCAGGTAAGTTGAATATTGAAAAGCCGGTTGATATGGTTTCTTTGAAAGAGGCTGGTATTATTCGTCGTGAAAAAGATGGGGTTCGTCTTCTTTCTGATGGTGATTTGAAGGCTAAGATTACCTTTCATGTTTCTGGTGCTTCACAAGCTGCTCGTGTTAAGATTGAAAAAGTGGGTGGCCAGGTTATTCTTCCTGATATTGCTCGATAATTTTTTAATATGAATAGAGACCTAAAGAAGAATAATATCTGTTTTGTGGAATCTTTTGTGGAGAATTGTTTAAGTTCTGCATTTGTTTGTGTATGCATATATGAATTTTAGGATTATACTTCTGTGATTTGAAGAACTGGAGTGTAAAGTGGAGACGTTTTATGGCATCAGCAGCAGAGCAATTTGCTTCCAATATAAATTTCGGCACCTTTTCGCGTGCAACTGAATTAAAGAAACGCATCTGGTTTACTCTGTTGGCGCTTCTTGTATATCGTTTTGGCACTTACATCTCTCTTCCAGGTATCAATATCGATGCTTTGCGGCAAACATTTGAACATCACGCGTCGGGTGTATTAGGACTCTTTAATATGTTTGCTGGAGGTGCCGTTGGGCGTATGGCTATTTTTGCGCTGGGTATCATGCCTTATATATCGGCATCTATTATTGTGCAATTGTTAACATCTATTATTCCTTCTTTGGAAACTCTTAAAAAAGAAGGGGATTTAGGTCGTAAGATTATCAATCAATATACGCGTTATGTAACAGTCGTATTGGCAATTCTACAAGCTTTTGGTATTGCGGTTGCGCTTGAAAGCGGTATAGGGTCGGGGCTTCAAATTGTTTTAGAACCAGGTCTTATGTTTCGTATTTCTTCTGTTATTACGCTTGTTGGCGGAACGATGTTTCTTATGTGGCTTGGCGAGCAAATTACGTCACGTGGTATTGGTAATGGGGTTTCTCTTATCATTTTTACAGGGATTGTAGCCAACTTTCCTTCTACTTTTGCTCAGCTTTTGACAGCTCATAGTCAGGCTGATTTATCAACTTTTCTTTTAATAGGAATCGTTCTTATTGCTGTTTTGGTTATTGGGCTTATTGTTTTTATAGAGCGTGCGCAACGGCGAATTCTTATCCAATACCCGAAACGTCAGGTCGGTAATCAAATGTTTCAAGGAGATATGTCGCATCTTCCTTTAAAGTTGAATACTGCTGGTGTTATTCCACCTATTTTTGCTTCATCTTTATTATTATTACCTGCCACTATTAATAATTTTTCTGATAAAATGCCACAATGGGTTCAGGAGATTTCTTATGCTCTTGGTCATGGACAGCCACTTTATATGATTGTTTATGCATTTTTAATGGCGTTTTTTTGCTTTTTTTATACAGCTATTGTGTTTAATCCAAGTGATACTGCAGATCAGTTGAAAAAACATTCTGGTTTTATTCCAGGGATTCGTCCAGGTGAGCGTACAGCCGAATATATTGATTACGTTTTGACGCGTATTACTGTTGTGGGCGCTATTTATATTATCTTGGTTTGTTTGTTACCTGAATTTATGATATCTGCATTACAGGTTCCTTTTTATCTTGGGGGAACATCCTTGTTGATTGTTGTTACTGTTACACTTGATACGGTTGCTCAAATTCAGGGGCATCTTGTTGCCCACCAATATGAAGGGTTGATAAAAAAATCAAAACTTCGTGGAGGTAGAAGGAATCGATGAGAGTTATTCTTTTAGGTCCTCCTGGAGCGGGAAAAGGTACGCAAGCAAAAATGTTGACTGAGGAATATAACATTCCTCATTTATCAACAGGGGATATGTTGCGTGAGGTGATTGCCAAAGAAACGGAGATTGGTAAAAAAGCTAAAGCTATTATAAGTTCTGGTGCTTTGGTACCTGATAGTATTGTTAATCAAATCGTATCAGATCGGATTGATGAAGCTGATTGTGTAAACGGTTTTGTTTTGGATGGATATCCGCGAACTGTGGGGCAAGCAGAAGCGTTGCAACAGATACTGGATTCAAAAAATATGTGGCTTAATGCTGTTATTGAATTGTGTGTTGATGAAGACGTGTTGATTGAACGTATGAAGAAGCGTGTTGAGGAAACAATAGCGACTGGTGGACAGGTTCGTTTAGATGACAATCCTGTTGCTTTTGCAAAAAGATTAGTAGAATATCGTGAAAAAACAGCTCCCTTATCAAAATTTTATTCAGAGAGGGGAATGTTGAAGGTTATTGATGGAATGATTGGTGTTGCTGAAGTGACACGTATGATTAGAGGGTTTCTTTCATGAGATTTTTTTTAGAAATAAATGAAAAGAGTTGACTTTTGAGATGAAATCTATCAAAAGTGAATTTAATTTATTTTAGTGAAATAATAGGATTCGGAAGAATTTTTTTTCTGAGTCTATTTTTTTCTGTAAGGTATATCAGGTATTTTATAACAATTTGTCAAAATAACTAAGGAGAGTAGGCGTGGCTCGTATTGCTGGCGTCAATATCCCGACAAATAAGCGTGTAATTATTGCGCTTCAATATATCCACGGGATTGGACCAAAATTTGCTCAAGAAATTATTGAAAGAGTTGGCATTCCTTTGGGGCGTCGTGTGCATGAGCTTTCAGATGCTGAGGTGCTGCAGATTCGTGAGGCAATAGATCAGGGGTATCAAGTTGAAGGTGATCTTCGTCGTGAGGTTGCTATGAATGTTAAGCGTTTGATGGATCTTGGTTGTTATCGAGGATTGCGTCATCGCCGGTCTTTGCCTGTCCGAGGACAGCGTACACATACGAATGCCCGTACACGTAAAGGTCCGGCTAAGGCAATCGCCGGTAAGAAGAAATAAGGGCCTTTGTGGAAGGTTTTTTATATATTCTTTTTCTTGTTTGATTTGTTTGACAAGGAAAAAAGGTGGAGCTGCTGATGTTACGGCAGTGATGAGATCGTTGAAAGGGAAATTATGGCCAAGGAAGCCACACGTGTTCGTCGTCGCGAACGTAAAAATATTTCATCGGGTGTTGTGCATATTAATTCAACATTTAATAACACAATGATTACTATTACTGATGCTCAGGGTAATGCAATTGCTTGGTCATCTGCGGGAGCTCAGGGGTTTAAAGGTGCGCGTAAATCGACACCTTTTGCTGCTCAAGTTGCTGCGGAGGATTGTGCAAGAAAAGCGCAAGAGCATGGTATGCGTTCTTTGGAAGTTGAAGTTTGTGGACCTGGATCAGGGCGTGAATCTGCTTTACGTGCATTGCAATCTGTTGGTTTTGTCATTACTTCTATTCGCGATGTAACACCAATTCCTCATAATGGATGTCGTCCGCGGAAAAGGCGGCGTGTTTAATTGGGTGTTGTTTTTTGTTGTCGGAGATTTCTCTGATGTTCACATTGGTCGTTACGATTGAATGGTAACGGAACTAAAGAACGGGAATAAAAATATGATCCAGAAAAACTGGCAGGAACTTATTAAACCCAATAAGGTTGAATCATGTGCACATGATAATCCAAATATTATAAGTGTGATTGCTGAACCTCTTGAGCGTGGTTTTGGTTTAACGTTAGGAAATGCGCTACGTCGCGTTTTGTTATCTTCGCTTCGTGGTGCTGCTATTACTGCTGTGCAGATTGACGGTGTCTTGCATGAATTTTCATCGATTCCAGGTGTGCGTGAGGATGTTACGGATATTATTCTGAATATAAAAGAAATTGCGCTTCGTATGGAAGAAGAAGGGCCTAAACGTGTCGTCGTTTATAAAGAGGGGCCTGGTGTCGTGAAAGCGGGAGATATCAGTACAGTTGGGGATATGGAAATTCTAAATCCAGATCATGTTATTTGTACTCTTGATGAAGAAGCTGAAATTCGTATGGAATTTATTGTCAACACAGGAAAGGGGTATGTTCCATCTGATCGTAATTGTGTTGATGATGCACGTATAGGGCTTATTCCAATTGATAGTCTTTATTCACCTATCCGTAAGGTATCTTATAAAGTAGAAAATACACGCGAAGGTCAAGTTCTCGATTATGATAAATTAACGCTCACGATTGAAACAAACGGTGCTGTTAATGGTGAGGATGCTGTTGCTTTTGCAGCACGCATTCTTCAGGATCAATTATCGTTATTTATTAACTTTGAAGAGCCACAGAAGGAGCCTGTTGAAGAAGCTGATTCTGAGCTTTCTTTTAATCCTGCTCTTCTCAAAAAAGTGGATGAATTAGAACTTTCAGTTCGTTCGGCAAATTGTCTTAAGAATGATAATATTGTCTATATTGGTGATCTGATTCAGAAAACAGAATCTGAAATGCTTCGGACACCGAACTTTGGTCGAAAGTCGTTGAATGAGATTAAAGAAGTTTTGGCGTGTATGGGTTTACATCTTGGGATGGAGATTCCTGCGTGGCCGCCTGAAAACATTGATGATCTTGCAAAACGTTATGAAGATCAATATTAAAATTAGAATTTAAGGAGAGGGCTTATGCGCCATAGTAAGTCAGGACGCAAGTTGAACCGTACTGCCAGTCACCGTAAAGCGATGTTTGCAAATATGGCAACTTCGTTGATCGAGCATGAGCAGATTGTGACAACGCTTCCAAAGGCTAAAGAAATTCGTCCTATTGTTGAAAAACTCGTTACTCTTGGTAAGCGTGGTGGTTTGCATGCGCGTCGGCAAGCTATTGCAGCACTTCGTGATGCAGGAAAGGTTGCAAAATTATTTGATACGCTTGCGCCACGTTATGCATCACGCAACGGTGGGTATTTGCGTATTATGAAAGCGGGGTTTCGTACCGGTGATAATGCGCCCATGGCTGTTATAGAATTTGTTGATCGTGATGTTGAAGCGAAGGGTGCTGGGGATCGTGCTCGCATGGAAGCTTCTGAGAATGAAAAGGGAACATCTTCGTAGAGTTTTTTATTCTGTTGGATTTTTAAAGGCCGCCTTGTCTTGGGCGGTTTTTTTGTGAGCATTTTTAAGTTTGTTTTAGTTGAGAAATAGGTGCAGAGAGAAAATTATAGAATATTGAATTATCTTATTTTTATAATATTTATTGTTCAAATAGGTTGTTTTTATTCTCTATTATGAAATATTAATAGAGGTCCTTAATTTGCGGGGATACGTTTTTTTATTCTATTAATCTTCAACAGAATGTGCTGATTTTATAAGGAGTGGATTATGAGGTATTCTTTTTGGGTGCGGATTTTTTTTGCAATTATGATGCAGATATCATTTGATCATGTATATGCTCATGTTCCTCAAACACAAACAGAAATCACTCTTTCATTTGCTCCTTTAGTTAAAAAGACAGTTCCATCTGTTGTAAATATTTATGCAGCTCGACAAATTAGAGCTCGATCACCTTTTGAAGGCGATCCATTTTTTGAGCAATTTTTTGGTCGTTTTCAAAATAAATTTCCTGTTCGTAAGCAATCGTCATTAGGATCAGGGGTGATTGTTGATGCACGTGGTTTGATCGTTACAAATTACCACGTCATTAAAGATGCAAGCGAAATTAAAGTGGCTTTTTCTGATGGACGGGAGTTTGAGAGTAAGGTCGTGCTCAAAGATGAAGCGACTGATATTGCAATTCTTGAAGTTAAGGAAAAAGATGCTCAATTTCCGGCTCTTTCTTTGGGAAATTCTGATACTGTTGAAGTTGGTGATCTTGTTCTTGCTATTGGTAATCCTTTTGGTGTTGGTCAAACAGTTACAAGTGGTATTGTTTCAGCGCAAGCGCGTACACGTGTTGGGATTTCTGATTTTGACTTTTTTATTCAAACAGACGCAGCCATTAATCCAGGGAATTCTGGTGGCGCTTTAATTGATATGAAAGGTCAGTTAATCGGAATTAATACGGCTATTTATTCGCGTTCCGGTGGTTCTGTAGGGATTGGTTTTGCTATTCCAGTTAATCTTGTAAAAGTGATGCTTGATACTGTTAAACGCGGTGGAAAATATTTTGTGCCGCCTTATATTGGGGCTTCTTTTCAAAATGTTACAGCTGATATTGCTGGTGGTTTAGGTTTAGAACGTCCCTATGGTGCTCTGATTATTGAAGTTATCAAAGATAGTCCTGCTGAAAAAGCTGGATTGAAAGTAGGTGATGTTATTTTGAGTGTGCAGGGGGTACGCGTTGACAGCCCAGATAGTCTTGGGTATCGTTTGATGACAGCTGACGTTGAGCATAGTCTTGCTTTGGAATATTTACGAAGTGGAAAAACTTTAAAAACACAAATAACAGTTTCATCGATATCAGAAACTGCATTTTTAAAATCTGAAAAAATTACGGGTGACAGTCCTCTTGCTGGTGCTGAGGTGTTAGATTTAACACCGCAAAATAGTCGACGTTTTCATCTTCCTATATCTGCAAAAGGGGTTGTGATTACCAATCTTGAGGAAATGAGCAATGCAGCTGGAATTTTTCAGTCAGGAGATATTCTACGTGTTGTAAATGGCCATAAAATTCAAACAGTTCATCAGTTGAAAAAGGTTCTTATGCAAGGTCGCTCAAATATGTGGCAATTGGAATATGAACGTGATGGTATGTATATTCGCCAATTTATTCGTTGAGGTTTTTTTGAAGAAAGATTTTTTTACTTCGTCGTTTGATTTTAAAGTTAATAAAAATCAGCCACTTGCAGAAAGAATGCGCCCTTGTTCTCTCAATGATGTTGTGGGACAAAAGCATTTGATTGGAGAGGATGGTTTGCTTTCACGTATGGTGGCAACTGACTCAATTGGATCGATGATTTTTTGGGGACCTCCAGGGACGGGAAAAACGACCGTTGCACGTTTGTTAGCCCTTGAAACAAATTTCGCGTTTGAACAGGTTTCTGCTATTTTTACAGGAGTTTCTGAACTTAAAAAGATTTTTGAAGTTGCGCAGAGGCGTTTTATATCTGGGGATAAAACACTTCTCTTTGTTGATGAAATTCATCGCTTTAATCGTGCACAGCAGGATAGTTTTCTTTCTGTGATGGAAGAGGGTACTGTGGTACTTATAGGTGCAACAACCGAAAATCCTTCTTTTGAACTGAATGCTGCCCTTCTTTCGCGTGCACGTGTTTTAACATTTCTTTCTCATGATCATGAAAGTTTGGACATACTTTTGAGGCGTGCTGAAGAAGTGGAGGGAAAAACTCTTCCCTTGGATAATGATGCCAGAGACGTTTTGATAGAGATGTCTGATGGTGATGCGCGGGTTGCGTTAACATTGGCAGAGGAAGTTTGGTCTATTGCACCATTGGGAGAGATTCTTGATGTTGTTGCTTTGCAAAAAGTTATTCAGCGTCGTGCGCCTATTTATGATAAAGGACGAGATGGGCATTATAATCTCATTTCAGCGTTGCATAAATCCGTTCGTGGATCTGATCCTGATGCTGCGCTTTATTATTTGGCACGTATGTTGGATGCTGGTGAAGATCCTCTCTATATTGGGCGAAGATTGGTTCGTATGGCCGTTGAAGATGTTGGTTTGGCGGATCCTCAAGCTCTTGTCATTTGTAATGCAGCAAAAGATGCCTATGATTATTTAGGATCACCAGAAGGAGAATTGGCTTTGGCGCAAGCATGTCTTTATGTTGCAACTGCGCCAAAGTCAAATGCAGCATATCTTGCGTATAAAGCAGCACTGCGTTGTGCACGCAAAAATGGCTCTTTACCACCTCCTAAGCATATTCTTAATGCTCCTACGAAATTTATGAAGGAAGAAGGGTATGGAAGTGGTTATTGTTATGACCATGATGAACCAGATGCTTTTTCAGGACAAGAATATTTTCCCGAAAAACTTGGGCGTCAGAGTTATTATAAACCAGTTGAGCGTGGTTTTGAGCGTGAAATTGTGAAACGTCTTGAGTGGTGGCAACAGTTGCGCAAAAAACGTAAAGATCAAAATAAAACTTGAGTTGAAATACGTTTTTTATTGATCTCTTATGTTATTGTATGAGAAATTTAGCTTATATCTTAAACATTTATTGCATTGCTTGTAGAGATTTTTTTTGATATTTTCAAAAGTGCATGTTTTTTCAAATTTAAATATGTCATTCAACTTTTAAGCTGCTTTATTTTTTTGGTTTTTATTAAATAATATATTGACTTATAATGATGATTGACTGTTTCGTAAGTTGAATGAAAGTATTCAAATACCGTAAATTTCTCTCATCCCAAGTCTGTTATTTGTTGAAGCAATCAAGTTATTCGCTTGCATGTTACAAGCAGGATTAGCGTGTGATAAAAACTGTACAAGAAAGGACTAAAAATCCCTCTTATGAATTGTCTCAAGTGCCGAGAGCTGTTGCAATATTGGAGGATGATAAATAGTGTGATGGTGCCGGCTTGCTCCTTCTATAGAGTAAAGATGGTGGTGACTAAAGGGTTTTGCAGTATACCACATTCATAGGTGTTGTCACAAAATGAGCTTGGAAGTTTTGAGAGATGTTTCTTAAATCAAGTGCATGAATATGCAACACAATAGCGTTTTGTTCTTCGATGCAATAGGGTATGAGGTTGATTGATGATGCGTTTTTTGTGTGATCAATAGCGGGAGAATTCTTAGTCTCTCAAGTATTTAATCAAAGGGATAAGCAGAAGGGTTGTAGAACATTGTGTTTAAAATTAAATTGTTCCTTTTCTAGAGAGATATAAATATGTTAACTATGCTCCCATAGAGATATTACTTTATTGGAGTTTATTATGTGTCATAAGATAAGTAATGCCAATTCTTTATTGTGATGGTCATGAATGTTTATGGACATAATGTGGAGATAGGAATGGAAATAGTCTGTGAAACTCTAAACTCAAGCCTTTAGTTAAATTAAAAGTACAGTGTACACTAAAGTTTTAGGTTATTATGAATTCGGTCAAGGATATAATCGTGGATAAAACAAAAGCTCTCGATGCTGCTCTCTCACAAATTGAACGTTCTTTTGGTAAAGGCTCGATTATGCGTCTTGGGCAAAAAGAGCAGGTTGTTGAAATTGAAACAATTCCAACAGGGTCGTTATCCTTGGATATTGCTTTAGGGATTGGTGGATTACCGAAGGGGCGTATTGTTGAGATTTATGGACCAGAAAGTTCTGGGAAAACAACATTGGCTCTCCATGCTATTGCTGAGGCACAGAAAGGTGGTGGGATTTGTGCTTTTATTGATGCAGAGCATGCGCTTGATCCTATTTATGCGCGTAAGCTTGGTGTTGATTTAGAAAACTTGTTCATTTCTCAGCCAGATACCGGTGAACAGGCATTGGAAATTACAGAAACGTTGGTTCGTTCTGGTGCCGTTGATGTGCTTGTTGTGGATTCTGTCGCAGCTTTAACACCGCGAGCAGAAATTGACGGTGAAATGGGTGATGCTTTGCCCGGATTGCAAGCTCGGTTAATGAGTAAAGCGTTACGAAAATTAACCGCAGCAATTTTTCGCTCTAACTGTATGGTTGTTTTTATTAATCAAATTCGCATGAAAATTGGTGTGATGTTTGGTTCTCCTGAAACGACAACGGGTGGAAACGCTTTAAAGTTTTATGCTTCTGTTCGTTTAGATATTCGTCGCATTGGATCCATTAAAGATAGGGATTCAATCGTTGGTAATCAGACGCGCGTTAAAGTGGTGAAAAATAAATTGGCACCTCCATTCAAACAGGTTGAGTTTGATATTATTTATGGTGAAGGTATTTCCAAAGTAGGTGAATTGATTGATTTGGGTGTCAAGGTTGGTGTTGTGGAAAAATCTGGTGCATGGTTTTCTTATAATTCTCAGCGTTTAGGGCAGGGGCGTGAGAATGCAAAGCAGTTTTTACGTGAACATGTGGAAATAGCTACAGAGATTGAAGCAGCTTTGCGCCAAAATGCTGGTTTGATTGCGATTGAATTGTTAGAAAATGCAGGGTCAGAAAATATAGAAAGTGATGAAGCCATTTGATGGGGCGTTTTTTTCGTCTATAATTTTTTTCTTTAAGATTTTTCTGTTTTTTGTTTGAGTTTTTAAATACGCAGTCATTTTTTTCTCAATTTTTTAAAACAAATATTCCATTTTTGATTAAATTGACTCCATGCGTGGCGAAGAGGATTTAATGAGGGGGGATTTTTCTTTTATGGTTTTGTGCTGTATTGAGCAGGTGTCAACATGAATAGTGTTAATAATATTCGGTCAACATTTTTGGATTATTTTCATCGTAATGGGCATAAAGTTCTTTCTTCTAGTCCGCTTGTTCCGCGGAATGATCCTACACTTATGTTTACAAATGCAGGGATGGTGCAGTTTAAAAATGTTTTTACTGGACTTGAACAACCTTCTTATACGCAGGCAACAACGGCACAAAAATGTGTTCGTGCGGGTGGAAAGCATAATGATCTTGATAATGTTGGTTATACGGCGCGCCATCATACATTTTTTGAAATGCTGGGTAATTTTTCTTTCGGTGATTATTTCAAAGAAGAAGCTATTTTTTTATCATGGAATCTTTTAACAAAGGAATTTTGCCTGCCAAAAGATAAATTGTTGGTGACAGTTTATCAGAGTGATGATGTTGCTGCTGAACTGTGGCGTAAAATTTCAGGTCTTCCAGATGAAAAAATTGTTCGTATTGCGACGGCTGATAATTTTTGGTCGATGGGAGAAACAGGCCCTTGTGGTCCTTGTTCGGAGATTTTTTATGATCATGGTGATGAAATATGGGGCGGTCCTCCTGGAAGTGCTAATGAAGATGGGGATCGCTTTATTGAGATTTGGAATCTTGTTTTTATGCAGTATGAGCAAGTTTCCAAGGAAGAACGTGTTAACTTACCTCACCCTTCTATTGATACCGGTATGGGATTAGAGCGTATTGCTGCTGTTTTACAGGGCGTTCATGATAATTATGATATTGATCTTTTTCGTGCATTAATTGCTGCATCAGAAGAAATTACAGGGATTGAGGCAAAGGGTGATTTTATTGCCAGCCATCGTGTCATTGCTGATCATCTTCGCTCATCTGCATTTTTGATTGCTGATGGTGTGCTTCCTTCTAATGAAGGAAGAGGATATGTTTTACGTCGTATTATGCGTCGTGCTATGCGTCATGCGCATCTTCTTGGTGCTAAAGAGCCCTTAATGTGGCGACTTTTACCTGCTTTAATTCGCGAAATGGGACAAGCTTATCCTGAGTTGACACGTGCTGAATCTTTGATTTCAGAAACTTTAAGGTTAGAAGAAATACGTTTTCGTAAAACGCTTGAACGAGGACTTGGTTTGTTGAACGAAGCAAGTACCGATCTTAAAGAAGGGGACTATTTGAATGGTGAAGTTGCTTTCAAGCTCTATGATACCTATGGTTTTCCGCTTGATTTGACGCAAGATGTTCTTCGTCGTCGCGGAATATCTGTTGACGTTGGTGCTTTTGATAAAGCGATGGAACGCCAAAAAGAGGAGGCACGTGCCAATTGGTCTGGTTCTGGAGAAGCTGGAACAGAGAAAATCTGGTTTTCTGTTCGTGATCAAGTGGGGGCTACAGAATTTTTAGGTTATGAAACTGAGACGGCGAAAGGTATTCTTACAGCTCTTGTGTGTGATGGTAAA
Organism: Bartonella sp. AP11XZML; assembly: GCF_042196445.1. Lineage (NCBI taxonomy): Bacteria > Pseudomonadati > Pseudomonadota > Alphaproteobacteria > Hyphomicrobiales > Bartonellaceae > Bartonella > Bartonella sp. AP11XZML. The sequence goes on along the minus strand of NZ_JBHIQF010000090.1, from coordinate 119,367 downwards.
ATTGTTGATCATATTTCTTCAGGTCAGAAAGCTATGCTTGTTGTTAATCAGACACCTTTTTATGGTGAATCTGGTGGGCAAATTGGTGATAGCGGTATCATTTCTGGTGAAAATTTTATTTTTAAGGTGCATGATACCCAAAGAAAGGGTGATGGTGTTTTTATCCATATTGGGGAGGTGAAATCTGGTCAGGCATCGAGGTCTGATTGTGTAGAATTAACGGTTGATATTGTTCGTCGTGAGAAAATTCGTGCGAATCACTCTGCTACTCATTTGTTACACGAAGCTTTACGCCAAACATTGGGGGACCATGTTACACAAAAGGGTTCTCTTGTATCGCCAGATCGGTTGCGTTTTGATTTTTCCCATCCAAAATCCGTTTCACCAAAAGAGTTGAAAAAAATAGAAGATTTAGCCAATGAGATTATTTTGCAAAATAGTAAAGTAATAACGCGCCTCATGGCTGTAGATGATGCCATTTCTGAAGGAGCCATGGCATTGTTTGGTGAAAAATATGGTGATGAAGTTCGCGTTGTTTCTATGGGGGAGCCACTTGAACAGGAAAGATTAAAAAAGCGTTGGTCAATTGAGCTTTGTGGAGGGACACATGTGGAGCGAACAGGTGATATTGGTTTAATTCATATTGTTTCTGAAAGTTCTGTTTCAGCTGGAGTGCGGCGTATTGAAGCTTTAACAGGCAAAGAAGCACGTCTTTATCTTAGCCGCCAAGATGAACGTATTCATGAAATCGCTGATCTTTTAAAAACTTCTTCTGCTGGTGTGGAAGAACGGGTGCGAATTTTGCTTGATGATCGTCGTAAACTTGAAAAAGAATTGAATGATGTACGCAAGAAAATGATGTTGAGTGGTGGAATAACAGAAAGGAGCCAAGATGATATTATCATCATCAATGGGTTTTCTTTTACCGGACGCGTTGTTAAAAATATTTTACCACGGGATCTTAAGGCACTCGTCGATTCTGAGAAAAAACAAATTGGATCTGGAGTGGTTGCTTTTATTAGTGTCTCGGAGGATGGAAAAGGGAGTGCTGTTGTCGGTGTTACGGATGATTTAACGGATAAGTTAAATGCTGTAGATCTCGTTCGTATTCTTTCAGCGATGCTTGGTGGTAAAGGTGGAGGTGGCCGTCCTGATATGGCGCAGGCTGGTGGTCCTGAGGGGAACAAAGCTGATGAGGCATTTGCGGCATTAAAAGATTTTCTTGAAAAAAATTAAAGAATGAAATCATTCTGCATAGGTATTTTTCACATTGTTATATTTGGTTGGCATCTATGTATCATGAATATCTGTCTGGTGTATTTCTGAAATGCAGATACAGCGTAATTGGGGAAAATACAATTGTAAAGATAAAGACAGTGTTTGTCTTTATCACCACTTTATCATTTGGCTTTATAGCTTCCAAGCGTTTCAGGAGTCACCTTTTTAAGATAAGATAGATTATGCAGCACTTCATGCTTTACTGTGTATTCTTTTACTAGGAAGACTAGTTATTGTGTTGCTCTTCTAGATTTTTTGAAGAAACATCTCTTTTTATGAAAGGAAAAATACAAGATTTATTGCATACGATTATCCTTATAAAGTTATAAGCTATCATTATTCGATTAGTTTTCAAATGAATAAAATTTCTTTCCTTGAAAAGGCTTATAAAAGAGTTGTTGTATCTTAGAGCTATTATTTTCATTTTGCTTGTTATGTACAAGAAAACAGTTTTTTGGTTTATTATTAAAAGGTCTTGAAAGGAATATTCTCCTATCTTTATAAATCTTTATTTTAAGTTATAAAGTAATGAATTATCAATATAAATCAAATGAATATCACATAAATCTAAATATTTAGATTAACATCTAATTTATTTATGATGAAATTGCTTTAATATATTGAATTATAATGATAATTTATCGTTTTATCTTTTGAACAAGAGCTACGAATATTCGTAGGGTTTTATTATTTCAAATTCTGTGTATGTTAAATTAATCAAAACCACTCACGAATGTCGTTGTGAAATGGGCTTAAGAGCATTGAAAAATGTTTCTTAAAAAAGTCATATGAATGTGCAAAACAATGATGTTCTGTTCTTTATGAGAGGACTATAAAGAACGTGATAAACAAAAGTGCAAAGCAATACATAATATTCATTATTTAAAAGATATTTCTTTAGTTCGTTTTGAAATTCGTAAAGCTGAGTAAAAAGAAGACGGTAAAACTGGAAATTGTTTTTACCTTTACATTTTCCCTAAATGAGAATGTATACTCGTCAATATGCACAGATATAGGAAAATATTTTTGTTCTAATCTAGTAAAATTGCAATAGCAGAGAAAATACTAAACTGTTTTAATATTTTTCTTAAATACCTAAAATGGATTGTGGCATTTTTAGAAATCTTTTTACTTGTATCATATATAAGCACTCTTGTTATATTAAGGAGGATTTTTTTGCTTGAAAAGAGTATCAATTTTATGATGCTATGGCTTCATGTAAGAGGATGACGTTTTCATTTTCTCCTTCTTTTTCTGATGGTTTGATTGTTAAACCACTGGCTTTTAAGAATTGAGAGAAACGGCTGCCTCTCTCGATTAATTCTTGAAAGCTTCCTTTTTCAATTAAATGACCATGTTCTAGAAAGAGGACTACATCAGCATTGCGTACTGTTGAGAGGCGATGTGCTATAATAAAAGTAGTGCGGTTATGGCTTATGCAATCAAGGGCATTTTTGACACGTGCTTCTGTTTCAACATCAAGAGCGCTTGTTGCTTCATCTAGAATGAGAATAGGGGCATTTTTTAAAACAGCGCGTGCAATTGCTAGTCGTTGTTTTTCTCCACCTGATAATTGAGATCCTCGTTCGCCCACCATTGTGTTATAACAATCAGCTTTTTTTAGAATAAAATCGTGAGCTTCTGCTATTTTTGCTGCTTCATAAAGTTCTTCATTCGTTGCGCTCGCTTTTCCTATTGAAATATTGTCATGAATAGTACGGTTGAAAAGACCCGAGTCTTGAAATACTGTTGCTAGAGATTTGCGTAAAGATTCGCGATTGATTGAGCATATATTTATTCCATCAATGGAGATATGCCCAAGGGTAGGGTCGTATACGCGCTGCAACAGATTGATCAATGTTGTTTTTCCAGCCCCTGTTGGTCCTACAATCGCAACAGTTTGTCCTGCTTTAACCTCAAAGGAAATATCAAAAACACCTTGAGAAGAATTTGGGAATTGATAGGTCACGTGATGAAATTGTATGGCGCCTTTAACATTTTGGAGGGAAGGAAGATTTTGCGGTTCGTTAATATGAAAGGTTGAGTCTTCCATTTCAAAAAATTCTTGCAATTTTGCTTGTGAGGATATTGCACAATTAATAAAATTGCTCATTTGGTCTAGGCGGCTAATCATGAGTTGTGCAAATCCAACAAAAGCAACGATTTCACCTACTCGTAATTGATCTTTTGCAACAAAAAAAGCCCCAAGGAGAAGAACACAAACGATTGAAATTGTTGAAGCCATTCGATTTAAGCCACTGGCGAGTGCCCACCAATTGAGAACAGGATTTTGTGCTTTAAGAAGAGCATTTGTATGTTGATGCAGTATAGAAGTTTCTTCTTTTATTCGGTTATAACTTTGTACAATGGAAACATTAGAGATTGAATCACTGACATGTTTAAAAAGGTTGTGGTGGTAGCATTCTACAGCGGCTTGTCCGTCTTTTGTTTTTCGCATCACTAAACGTGCAATTAATACATAAATGATGGCAAGCACAACCAAGACTATTGAAAGACGCCAATTCATATTAAAGGCTATGGGGATGAGAACCAATAAGGCGACAAGTGTTGAGAGATGTTGGCGCATAAAATCAAGCCATATGGTTGACATGGAATCTATAGCGCGCAAAAGTGTATGGAGTGCGTTGGAAGTTCCACGTTGTTGATGCCAAATTAAAGGCATGGCAATGATACGTTCGAAAGATTCCGTTAAAACCGTTAAGCGACGTCTATGGGCTAAGCGGTCTGCACCGCGAGCAACAAGGACATAAGCGATAATATGTGAAAGTCCAAAACAAACCCAAATGGCAAGAGTAGGGATGATACCTGATTTTTCTGTAATAGAATCAATAACGCGTCCAAATAAAATAGGTTCTGCAATAGTGATAATAGCTAATATAACATTAGCGGTACAGATTAAAAGGGATGCATTTTTCTCTCTATTTAGGTAAGTGAGAACACGTGCATAGGTTTTGAATAAGGACACGGTTAATTATCTCCATTCGCTATTAAGCGTAAAGGCTGTTGATTTTTACAACGCTTAGTTTTTAGCTAATAAAATTTGGACGTTAAGAAAAGGAAATTTTGGATACTAACTGTAATATGGTGTGATAAAACCAACTAAAATATGAATTTTTGTGTTTATAAAGGCGCAAAAATAGACATCAGGCAAGGGAATTTTTATGGCAGGCGTAGAAATAAAAAAAGTTGAGGCAGATGAAAATGGAATGCGCTTAGATCGCTGGTTTAAAGTGCATTATCCAGGACTTGGGTTTGGAATTTTGCAAAAATTGTTGCGTTCTGGTCAGATACGGGTTGATGGTGGACGTGTTAAAGCCGATACGCGTCTTTGTATAGGGCAGTCTGTTCGTATTCCACCTCTCCCTATTAATGACAAAGAACGTCTTCCAATAACGGATAAAACACTTCGTGGGCAGGATGATGGGACCGTTTTGAAAAAAATGCTGCTTTATGAAGATCCAAAGGTATTTGTTTTTAATAAACCAGCTGGGTTGGCTGTACAAGGAGGCTCTGGTTTAACACGTCATATGGATAGTATGCTTGAGGTATGGCGCAATAAAAAAGGTGAAAAGCCGCGTTTGGTTCATCGTCTTGATCGTGAGACGTCGGGTGTGCTTATTGTTGCGCGATCAAGGGGAGCTGCTCAGTCCTTAACTGCTGCTTTTAGAGCGCGAGAAACAAAAAAGACTTATTGGGCGTTGGTTCGGGGCGTGCCTAAAAAAAAGCAGGACAAAATTTCAACGTGGATGGTTAAGGAAATGACTGCACAAGGTGACAAAATGCGTGTTTGTGAACATGGGGAGCCAGATTCACATCATGCGGTTTCTTACTATCGCGTTTTAGATACGCGAGGGCGGGCTCTTTCGTGGCTTGAAATGGAACCCTATACAGGGAGAACACATCAGCTTCGTGTGCATGCAGCCCATATGGATCATCCTATCATTGGCGATACAAAGTATTTTTTTTCTGATAGTAATTGGACATTACCAGGAGGAATTCAAAATCGTCTTCATCTTCATGCACGTCGTATTCGTATTCCGCATCCTTCAGGAGGAATATTGGACATTGTTGCACCTTTACCACCTCATATGGTCCAAAGTTTTAATCTTTTATCTTTTAATGAGAGTGATGCTGAAACCGACTAAACAAACTTCATTTGTTCTTTTTGATTGATACAAATTTTATCTATAAATTTGATAAGATGAATAGGGCATCATTTGAAGAAAGTTTTTGATAAGTCAATAGCTATGAGAAAATTGTGTTTTTGAGTGATGAAATTTTCGAATATCATGGCTTTCTTTCTACAGCTCTTTATCCATATTGATTGTATTGTTATTTTGGATATGATGTATCGTTTAATAATCTGAGTTTATGAAGCTGCTCCTTTGAATTATCTACAGAGGTCATATATTGGGGAGGCGTGTCTGTTGAGGGAGATGAGTTAGATAAAATCTGAAAGATATTTACTAAAATAGTGAAAGCAATTTTAGTTTTTTCATGGGGAATAATGGAGGCATTTTATAGTAATGCTGAGGGAAAGTAGCCTCTCAAAAAATTCCTGTTGTCAAGGATTTTTGTTTTGTTATCAATGTGGTTTGATATGCTTATAGTATAGATTTATGCTTTGTATCTTTGCTTACACAATGAAGCCTTCTTAGCAAAGCTCTCCTTTCAATGACCAATTATTTTTCTACTTACTTAGTTTATCCAAAAGATTATCTTTCATAAAAGAAGAAATAAGTTTTTAGTATCTTAATGCTTCATTGAAGTGAACTCGTCACATTGAAAAAATATCTAGACAAAAAATTGGAGATAAAACGTCAGGCGCGTTTTATTGCTCTAAGGAGGGCTTGAACACTTTTGTTTTTTCTAGTGAACAAAAACAGATATTTATTATGGAAACATTCAAAGGGGGGATAAGTTGAAATTAGGAGTGACTGATGGGATCATTATTGATTGACGTTAATAACGTCTCAAAAATATATCGCAACATTGACAGAGGAATTGGTTTTAAAAACAAGGTCTTTTCTCTCTTCAAGCCGGTTTATACAAATCATCATGTGTTAAAAGACATGAGTTTCACTCTCTTTTCAGGGCAATCGTTAGCAATTCTTGGCCCTAACGGAGCGGGTAAATCGACACTGATTAAAATACTTTCTGGTATACAATGCGCTGATGAGGGATGTGTTAAAGTCCTTGGTGTTGATCCTTATAAAGCGAAGAAAAATCTGTTCAAGTCTTTGGGTGTGGTCTTTGGTCATAAGAATTGTTTATGGTGGGATTTGCCCTTACGCTACAGTCTGGATATGGTTCAACCATTATATGGTCTTGAACGCGCCTCTTTTACCCGTGATCTTAAAGAGATCGCTGAGTTACTGGGCCTTGAGCATATTATGGATAAGCCAGTGCGGATGCTTAGTCTGGGTGAGAGAGTGAAAAGTGAATTGGCATTTAATCTCTCCTTTAAACCTAAACTGTTGTTTCTCGATGAGCCAAGTATTGGTCTTGATATTACATCTAAGCATGAAATCAGGGAGCTTCTTAAAAAACTGAAAAAGGAGCGTGGCACTGGATATATCATCACAAGTCATGATATGGGAGATATTGATGGATACGTTGATGATATTATTCTCTTGCATAAAGGAAAGAAACAGTTTCATGGTAATCTTCATGCGCTTAAAAATGTCATTCCTTCTTTGGTGAGAATAACGTTTTTTTGTGAACACTTGGCGGCACCTTCAGCTGTTGTAGAAAAAATTGATGAGATTGCGTTGAAATTATCTACTTCTTTAAAAGATAAGCACTTTAACGCTGAAGAATGCTCGCTGGAGGTTTCGCTGCCCCGTGAGGATTTTGCGCGTTTTGTACGCGAAATTACAACCAAATTGAACTGTACGTTCTCTGTATCCACTCCCTCACTTGAAGAGATGCTCCGTGTTAAATTTAAAGAATTTATCTAACCACTGCTTTGGTATGTTTCTTTTTGCCAAGAATGGATTACTCACTGTTCTAAGTGATAGAGCAATGTTTTTTACCGATATTATCATTGGGACACTTTCGCCATTTGTTATTCAACTTCTATTATGGAATGCACTTTTCTCTGATACGGGCAACACCATCAATGGCTTTAGCTTTTATGATATGATGTATTATTATGCTTTTGCTTTAGTCCTAGGTCGCTTAAATAATGGTTATAATGTGATTAAGTTTTTCTCTCATCATGTTAAAGAAGGTCAATTAGAAGTATATCTTACAAAGCCCTTTAGTTATATGACACAAATGCTTTTTACTTTTTTAGGGGAGAGTGTATTATATAGCATCCCGTTATTGGCTCTTTTTGTTGTTAAGCTTGTTTTATCCTATGAAAATATTCTGGGATTGGTCATCGCTTTTCTGTTCTTTTTTCTGGTTGTTTTTCTATCACAATTACTTTGTTTTTTACTCTCTTTTGGAATTGCCTTATTAAGCTTTTGGGTGATTGAGTACAATATATTACTCTCTTTCAGTATTCTCAGTTCAACGCTTCTTGGGGGTGTTCTTTTACCACCATCTTTTTGGCCGGTGTGGCTTATTCCACTTATGCAATTTAATCCTTATCGTTTCATGATATCAGCTCCTGCCGAGTTTTTCGCGACGCAAAATTTAGCGTTGTTTCAGCAGTTTATTTTCGGAAGTTTTACTTATATTTTGTGTTTTTTATTCTTAATTTATATTGCTTGGAATAAAGGGATGAAAGCATATAATGGAGCGGGTGGTTGAGATGAAAATAATCCTTCATTTTATCAGTTTGAATATCCGCCGACAGATTGTTTATGGTAAGAATTTGGCTGGGGAGTTTATTCTTTCTCTATGTTATTATTTTATTCAATTCATATTTATTGATAGAATATCTTCTTTTTCAGGAAAGATCGGTAACTATAGCAGAGATGAAATCCATTTCATCTTTGTTGTCTTTGTTTTACTTGGAATATTTTTACTAATTCTATTGAAACGTTTTTTGAAAAAGTAGCGGATGGTAAAATTGAACCATACTTGATAAAGCCCGTTTCAATCTGGTTGTTGATGTTGTTTGGTTGGTGTAAACCTCTTAATTTGATCAAGCTCTTTGTCCTTTATGTTAGTGCCTATTTATTTGTATCATTACCGAATATTTCTGATCTTAAGCTAAGATGGATCTCTTTTATTGTTGCAATATTTTGTGTTTTTATCGTCAATATTTGTTTTTTCATGATGTTCAATTTTATAACATTTATTATTAGCCGTAAGATGCCTGTCGAATATTTTCATGAAATGATTTGTGAGCTTTCATTTGTGCCAATAGGAATTTATCCTTTAAGCATCGTAAAATGGCTTTTGTTTATGCTTCCCATGGCTTTTTTTGCTTCCTTGCCTGTGTCATTGTTATTTGGTAAAGGCGAATGGAATATTGGATATCTTCTGTTGAGCGCTTTTCTTTCCATGGTCATGACTTTCATAAGTTATAAGAAAACAATGCGTAAATTTAATGGATTAGGGGGATAATATAAAAGTCATCATGATTATAAAAATAAAAAATTGAGTAAAAATTCTATCGTACTGTAAAATATCGTTATTTATGCTGGCGGTATAAGTCATGTAAAATTTACACATGAGGATTTTTTATTAGACATATTCATGCATAAAATCGGTTGTATTTCTATAGCTATAAGCAAAGAATTTACAATAAAAATCAGAGAATTAAATTTCTTGTTTTTAGATTAGTTTGAGTTTAGATGGCTGCTTGATGACACAAGCCAATGGTAAAATGGTGTACAATATTAGTAGTGCTTTCTCATCCGAGCAAAATTTATTTTTGTTGCGTTTATAGTGCTAAAAAATTGTCAAAGATGGGTAATTTTTATATGTGCAAAATGTGGTTATTCGTGCGGATTTTGTTGGTGCATTCAATATATTATTACATGGAGGAGTTTTTGCTTAAACAATAAGAACATTGACAGAATAAAGCTTTTAAGTTGTCCGATAGAAAGCTAAGAGCTTCGCCAAACAACATGATAGCAATTATCAAGACAACAATCACATAGAGATTTTTCAGCATGCTGAGCAGTCAAAATTCAATTAATAATTGCTTGGAAATAAAAGGATCCACTAAGCCAAGTAGGCAAAAACGATGGCAACGCAACTGAGTTCAATAACATAATTAAATATATTTCTTTTTTTCTTGGTAAACCAAGAGAATTATACTTGATTTTATTGTGAATTTCTTATTTTATGTTATAATATTAGTTAATAGAAAGATAATTATTATGTAATATTTTAGTGTTATTATAAATATTATTATTTAATTAAAAATATACAATTTAAACACATACAATATAAACATAATATATTTATATTATTTTAAATAGGTTATTTTAAAAATTAATTAAATAAGATATTATTTTGTAAAAAATTATTTTCTATTTTTTAAATCTTAATAAGATCATTTTTCAATTTTTCTTAACAATGATCAGAGAAAAATGAAGTTTTACATCCTCTTTTACAATAAATAAAAGTGATACTTTAATCTGGTGTTGCTCTCTAAACTTAGAGCTATATAGATGTTATTGCTTATCATTAATAAAACTAATGTGATTGATGGCGTAGAGATTACAAAGGGCTAAATTTTTTTGCATGTAATTCATATCTTTTACAAGACTTTAAAAATAACACAGAAAAAATGAGAGAGGAAGGAATAGTGAACAAGAGTGATAAGCTTTTTCATTTTTTAGTGTTATGATTACTTTTGTATTTTACGGTTAATTCATTGTATGTATGATCAATTCCAAAATTTTTATTTTAAGCTTATAGTGAATCTATATTTTAGTCTGTTATTGAAGTGTTGTCGTGATTGAGATTACAATATCACAGTAGTGAACACTCTGATTTAATAGAGAAGATTGTTTGCTAGCAAATAATCTATCCATATCAACGTTATTTAAATTTTTTTCCAAAATATATATCTATGTTAATTTTCGTGATTGATATCTTTTCTAAGATGAAAAGGGGCATGAGCTGATTTGAATATCCATAAATTTTTCGTATTAACTCAAAAAATATACGATCACATCATTTTACGGCTATTCTAGATTATCATTTTGATAAACTGAATAAGTATAGCGATGCGTCTTACAAATATTTGCAAAAAATGCTTTTATTGGACATTATTAAATTTTTTATGATTTATATTTTTAATCATTTTATCTTGGTTAGAAAGAAGGTGTATTCATTTTTATTTCTCTATTTTATCTTAAAGTCGTGGAATTATATTAATGTTAGAAATTTATAATTGTGGAAGACAATGAACTTTATTAAAATTATTCCACGTTCTTGTAGAAACGCATGGCTGTGAAATCGTTGAAATGTGTAATAGCTTATGGCATTAGATTTGGCGCATTCACCAAAGTTATCCCTTATCTTACCTAATTTAGCTTTTTCAATCAAAGAGTTAAGCTGGTGCTTACGCTAATTGTAGCTGGGGCAAATATTTTTTCTCAATCTATCCTAAGGAAAAATTATTTTATAAAAATATTTATTTTACTATATTATACAAAAAAATAAAAATATTATGTGTAACTAAAAAACAACATATTGATATTTTTATATATTATAAAATCATAATAATATTTATGATAATAAAGCTAAATTTATAATAAAAACAATAAAATAATTTTATTTTAATATATTTTTATCATTAAACTACATAATGTAAAGTACAAATAAAATAATTGACAATTATTAAATAAACATGTAACTGATATATTGTAAGTGTAATATAATATAAAAATAACAATTAAAATAAAATTATTAATTAAATTTTGTATTATATTTTTATTATCAGAAGATAAATATACTTTATCGATAGATAACGGAATGTTTTCTATTTAGAGGGGGGCGGTAAAGAAAATTTATTTTACTAAATATTGTAATTAGGTGGTTATGATGAAAATATTCAAGCATTGTATAGTATGTTTTGTTGCAGTAGCGATTTTCTTTTCACAGATTTTAAGAGCCAATGCTGATTCTTTAAATGGCAGATTTCAAAATGCTGGTTTTATTTCTGTAATGACACAGGAAAATAGAGTTATTAAAGCTGTTGATATGATTATTAGCCAGTTTGGAGGACAAGGGGCTGAGAAAAATGTCCAAAAAGTTGCGGGTTTAATGGGGTTGGAGACAGCGATTTTTGGTCTCATCGCATATCTTGTATATTTCTTTACTAGAAAGCCACCGAGTCCTAACAGAGAGACAGGTGGAAGAACATTCGATGCTTTTGCTCATAGTTCATGGGCTTTGAATTAAAAGATATTATCCTTGATAAACTTTGAATTATGCTGTTATTGAATGTTTTATATTAAATAAACCGTGATATTTAATCACGGTTTATTTATTTTTTTTAATCTTAATGACCTTGATAAGTTTATCCTTTTATATCATTAAGATATTGTTTTGTGGATGCCAGTATATGGTGCATTAAATTCAGCTAATCAGTTGCTTTTTAAATTTACTTAAATTTTTTTCTCTTCAAAATGCGCATTTGAGCTAAGTTTGTGGTTGATATTTTTTTTATGATGAAAACGCGAATGCATTAATTGAGATATCCATAAACTTTGTATATCAACTCAAAAAATACAAGGTCACACAATCTTACGACTATTTGTGGGTTTTATGTTGATGAACTGAATAAGTATAGCGATGCGTCTTACAAATATTTGCAAAAATGCTTTTATTGGAATCTTTTAATCTCTTTGTGGTTTACAATTCATTTTATCATTTTATCTTAAGCAAAGAGAATGTGGATTCATTTCTATTTCTCTATTTTATCTGAGAAGGGTGGAGTTATACGAATGTCAAAAAAAGTCATGATCGTGGAAGATAATGAGCTTAATATGAAGTTATTTCGCGATCTTGTAGAAGCGAGTGGTTATGAAACCGTTGAAACGCGTAATGGTCTTATGGCATTAGATTTGGCGCGTTCATCAATGCCATCTCTTATCCTTGTGGATATCCAGTTGCCAGAGGTCTCTGGAATAGATGTTATTAAACAATTAAAAGAAGATGAAGAACTTCGATCAATCCCCGTTGTTGCTGTAACAGCTTTTGCTATGAAAGGCGATGAGGAGCGAATTCGTGCCAGTGGATGTGAAGAATATATGTCAAAGCCTATTTCTGTCCCTCATTTTATTACAATGGTAAAGCATTTCTTGGACTAAAGTTTGTTAAGTGATGATAGAAAAAATATTGAAAAGCTTATAAGATTGCTAAAGTTGTCGCGTAAATATTTTTGTGCTTTAGCACGTCGATATATTACAAGTTAGTAAAACAGATTTAAAAAATTGAAACTGAAGTTTTGAATTTTTTCGGTCTATTTTTCTTGCCTTTTATCTTAAGAGAAGAGGTTGTTTTGCATTCTTGTTTTTTCTAATCGGTATAGATTTGTTCCTACATTCATCTAAAAGTCTGTTTTAGCAGTTTAAAAAAGCCCCGTTTTTGTCCGAGGCTTTATGCATTGCAAAAATTGAAATTAACGCTTTGAGAATTGGAAAGAACGACGTGCTTTTGCTTTACCGTATTTTTTACGTTCAACAACACGACTATCACGGGTAAGAAACCCACCTTTTTTCAAGATTGAGCGAAGTTCTGGTTCGTAATAGGTTAAAGCTTTGGAAATGCCATGGCGCACTGCGCCGGCTTGTCCAGAAAGACCGCCGCCTGCAACGGTTGCAATAATATCAAACTGGGTATCCCTATTTGTTGCAACAATTGGTTGACGAAGAATCATTCTAAGAACAGGACGAGCAAAATATTTGTCAAATTCCTTATTGTTGATCGTGATTTTTCCAGAACCTGGTTTAATCCATACACGCGCAACAGCGTCTTTACGCTTTCCTGTTGCGTAAGCACGTCCTTGTGAATCAAGCTTCTGCACGTGAACAGGAACAACATTTTCATGTGTTTCTGTAATACTTGTTACTATGCTAAGCTCAGAAAGAGAATTAATTTCAGCCATAATCAAGCAATCCTTTTGTTTTTGCGGTTTAAAGCACCAACGTCAAGAGATTCAGGCTGTTGTGCTTCATGTGGATGTTGGCTTCCAGCGTAAACACGTAGATTCTTCAATTGACGGCGACCAAGGGGCCCTCGAGGAATCATGCGCTCTACTGCTTTTTCAATAACGCGTTCGGGAAAACGCCCCTCAAGAAGTTGACGTGCTGTACGTTGTTTGATTCCACCAATATAGCCGGTATGCCAATAATATTTTTTATCCGTATATTTTTTGCCAGTGAGAGCTATTTTATCTGCATTAATGACAATAACGTTGTCACCATCATCAACATGTGGAGTAAATGTAGCCTTATGTTTGCCACGTAAGCGGTTAGCAACAAATGTGGCAAGACGACCCAAAACAAGGTTTTCTGCGTCAATAATAACCCATTTTTTCACCACTTCAGTTGGCTTTTGTGAAAAAGTTGCCATAGAAGTATCCTTTATTAGAACCCTTTTAATAGAAGGGAATTTTTACTGTTTTGCGTTGAAAATTGTTACCATAGCGAAATATTTAACGCATACTACTTGCTCTGATATAATGTCTTTTGATTGACGTCAAGAGAAAATAAAAACTTTATAAAACAACATGTTACAAGAAAGGTATTATAATACCCCATTAAAAGAAGTTTGTAGACCATTTAAACTTAAAATGAATGTTGCAAAAGACTATTTTATCTTTAACGCATGATTGTATTTTATCGTTCTTCATTATAAAATAAGAAATAATGCAGTGGTCTCGTTATTTTCTCAATGTTGAATCTTCTGCTTGTGGTCAAGCTTGGTTAGATGCCCTTGATGTTCAAGGGATAAATAACGCGCGCGCTATTTCTCAAAAATTTGGCTTTCCAGATCAGTTAGCTCGAGTACTTTCAGCAAGAGATGTGGATGAAGCTGAGGCTGTTGCTTTTATTAATCCAACATTACGTACGCTTATGCCTGATCCAGAAAGTTTTAGGGATATGCAATGCGCTGCAGAGCGTATTGTTAAGGCTCTTCTCAATCAAGAACAGGTTGCTGTTTTTGGTGATTATGATGTTGATGGTGCTTGTTCATCGGCACTCATAGCACGTTTTTTTCGTTATTTTGGTATTGAAGTCAAAATTTATATTCCTGATCGTATTGTTGAAGGCTATGGTCCGAATGAACAAGCAATGAGGATGCTTGTGCAAGAAGGCGCTCGGTTAATTATCACTGTTGATTGTGGCGCAAACAGTCCTGATGCCGTAAAAGCAGCGAGGCTTGCTGGTGCTGATGTTGTGATTTTAGATCATCATCAAATGTCAGAGATTCATCAAGAAGCTGTTGCTCTTGTCAATCCTAATCGTCCTGATGATTTTTCTAAACAGGGGCATTTATGTGCAGCTGGCGTTGTTTTTGTTACGTTAGCTTGGGTTCATCATTTGCTGCGGAAAAAACAATTCCAAGGGCCGCTGCCTGATCTTTTAAGTATGCTTGATCTTGTTGCATTGGCAACCATATGTGATGTCGTGCCATTACAGGGGGTTAACCGTGCTTTTGTGATAAAAGGGCTTCAAGTTGCTCGTTCTATGCATAATCTAGGAATAACAGCTTTAACAAAGGTTGCACGAATAGGGGAGCCGCTTAATAGTTTTCATTTAGGTTTTTTATTAGGTCCTAGAATTAATGCAGGAGGGCGCATTGGTGATCAAGCTTTGGGAGCACGTTTGCTTAGCTGTGAGAATAAAGATGAAGCGGACAGAATAGCAGAACAATTAGATCGGCTTAATCAAGAACGCCAAGAAATGGAGAACATTCAATTAGCACAAGCGGAATCCTATATTGCTTCTCTTTATCAAGGTCAAGAAACACCATTGTCACTTGTCATTTCTCATAAAGAATGGCATCCGGGGATTATTGGTATTCTTGCTTCCCGCCTCAAAGAGCGTTTTTTTTGTCCTGTTTTTGCTATTGCTTTGAAAGAAGATGGAAATGGCGTAGGGTCGGGACGCTCAATTAATGGTATAGATTTAGGAGCAATCGTTCGTGAAGCTGTTACACTCAATTTATTAGAAAAAGGAGGGGGGCATAGTATGGCAGCAGGAATTACAATTCAATCAACAAAAATTGAAATTTTTCGAAAATGGCTAGAAGAAAAAGTTTCTTTAATGGTTTCACAGTTGCGTGCAAAAAAATCTCTTAGTATAGATGGTTCTCTTTCTGCTTCTGGTGTTAATGAAGCGCTGTTTGAATTGCTTGAAAAAGCAGGGCCATTTGGGGCAGGGAATGCAACACCTGTTTTTGTTCTTCCCTCTCATCGACTGGTGAATCTATCTGAAGTTGGTAAAGGACATCTTCGCCTCATTGTATCTAATGTTGAAGGAAAAAAACTACAAGGAATAGCTTTTCGTGCTGTAGGGACATCGCTAGGTGATTTTCTTTTTGAAAATATTGGTGAAATGATTCATTTAGCTGGTCATCTTAGTTTGAATTATTGGAATGGAACGATCAATCCGCAACTGCGCGTGATTGACGCAGCCGCAGTGGTTTGAAAGGGATATTTTTTATATTAGATGTCTAGATTAGAAGCAAAAGTAGAGTTTTCTTGTATGAAACGAAATCGTGCTTCTGGTTTTGTTCCCATGAGACTTTCTACAGTCTTTTTCGTTTCTTGCATTTCCACGGCATCAATAGAAACACGAAGCAATGTACGTTTTTGAGGATGCATAGTCGTTTCTTTAAGTTGTTCTGCGCGCATTTCACCCAGCCCTTTAAAACGCCCGATTTCGATTTTAGCTTTTCCAGTAAATTCAGTTTTGAGCAATTCATCCTTATGAATGTCGTCACGAGCATAAGCAACTTTTCCTCCTTGCGATATTCTATAAAGGGGAGGGACGGCAAGATATAAATGTCCCTGATGAATAAGGTCAGGCATTTCTTGAAAGAAGAAGGTAATGAGCAGTGACGCAATATGAGCACCATCAACATCAGCATCTGTCATGATGATAATACGTTCATATCTGAGATCTTTTTCACGATACTTGGAGCGTGTTCCACATCCAAGAGCAAGGATAAGATCGCTAATTGTTTGGCTTGAGTTCATTTTTTCATGTGCAGCACTGGCGACATTTAAGATTTTACCACGAAGAGGTAAAATTGCTTGGTTTGCTCTATTTCTTGCTTGTTTAGCAGATCCTCCTGCAGAATCCCCTTCAACAATGAATAGTTCAGCACCCACAGCATGGTTCTGGCTACAATCTGCAAGTTTACCGGGCAGACGTAATTTACGGACAGCAGTTTTTCGACTTATTTCTCTATCTTGGCGTCGTCTAACACGTTCTTCAGCACGTTCAATAACCCAATCGAGAAGTTTTGTTGCTTCTTGTGGGGAATTTGCTAACCAATGATCAAAGGGATCGCGGATTGCATTCTCAACGATACGCTGTGCTTCAATGGTTGCTAATCGATCTTTTGTTTGTCCAACAAATTCAGGGTTACTGATAAAGACTGAAAGTATTGCGGCTGTTGAAATCATAATATCGTCAGACGTAATAATCGTTGCGCGCTTGTTTCCTATTAACTCAGCGTAGGATTTCAATCCACGCAAAAGAGCTTGACGTAATCCTATTTCATGTGTTCCGCCTTCTCCTGTAGGAATCGTATTGCAGTAAGATTGCACACAAGAATCACCACCATGCCAAGCGATAGCCCACTCAACGGAGCCATGGCCATTATTGTGTTGTGTTTTGCCAGAAAAAATTTCTGACGTTACTCGATATTCATCTTTTAGTGACGAAAGTAAATAGTCTTTAAGCCCATCGGGAAAATGAAAAACAGCTTTTTCAGGAATATTTTTTGCGCCTTCAAGTATGACGGGATCACAAGACCAGCGAATTTTTACGCCACCAAAAAGATAGGCTTTGGAGCATGTCATCTTATAGATTTTTTCTGGATCAAAAGCTGCTTTTTCACCAAAAATTTCATGATCAGGATGAAAACGAACGCGCGTACCACGACGATTATAAACATCTCCCAGATCTTCCAATCCAGATTGAGGAATACCGCGTGAGAAACGTTGGCGGTAAAGTTTTCGTTCTCGTGCAACTTCAACTTCCATATCATCAGAAAGAGCATTGACGACAGAAATTCCTACTCCATGAAGTCCACCTGCAGTTTGATAAGCCTTTCCATCAAATTTTCCCCCTGAGTGGAGTTGTGTCATAATAACTTCAAGAGTCGATTTCTCAGGCATTTGAGGATGATTTTCAACAGGAATACCGCGTCCATTATCTGTAACGGTTATATAACCGTTCCTATCTAATGAGACCTCAATAGAATCTGCATAACCCGCAACAGCTTCATCCATCGCGTTATCAATAATTTCGGCAAATAAGTGATGAAGCGCTTTACTGTCTGTTCCACCAATATACATTCCGGGGCGTAAACGTACCGGCTCTAAACCCTCAAGAACTCGAATAGAGAGGGCATTATAGTCATCTTCTTGCGTATCTTTTGCACTTTTTCTTGAAATCATTGCGTTTGATTTCATTGGAGACTGCAGAGTGTTTTCTTTTGTATTTACCCGAGATTGGGCTTTATTTAAAACACTAAAAAGATCCTTTTTGTTATCGCTCATAGCGTTTAACTATCCACCTCATAAAATCAAATATTTATTAAAATAATTTTATGCCTGTTTTTTATTTAAAAATCAATGCACTTAGGAAACATCGATTGTTGGACCAAAAATTTTTTCAAAAGCGTGTTTGAGAGCAATATCAATATCATGCATTGCTACAGGGCAACCTAGATCAAGAAAGCTTGTTACACCGTGGTTTGTAATTCCACAAGGAACAATTCCTGAATAATGGGCTAAATTAGGATTAACATTGATAGAAACTCCATGAAAACTTATCCATTTGCGCACTCGAATGCCAATAGCTGCAATTTTATCTTCGGAAGAAAGATCATTTTGTTTTGATGGGCAATGAGACTGTTTAACCCAGACACCAACGCGATCTTCTCTACGTTCGCCTTTAATATTAAAATTTGCAAGCATCTGTATGATCCATTCTTCTAATGCACTAATGAAAGCACGAATGTCTTGTTTTCGGCGTTTAAGATCAAGCATAATATAAGCAATACGCTGTCCTGGACCATGATATGTAAATTCACCGCCACGACCTGCCTCATAAACAGGGAATAAATGGGGTGCTAAAAGATCTTTTTTATTGGCACTCGTCCCCGCTGTATAAAGGGAAGGGTGTTCGAGAAGCCAAACTTGTTCATGCGCAGTTTTTGCAAGAATTTTTTCTACACGTTCTTGCATATAACGCAGAGCTTCAGGATACTCAACTAGATGATCACTTATCTTCCATTCAACGGGTGGATTTCCTAGAATTGCATTAAAATGATGTGATAAGTGATTACGATCTGTATGTTTCAATTCAAATGTCATTGGTAATATTTATCTTGATGTTTGAGTTTATTTTGTAATCAATAAAAGTGATTACAGAGTAAGGTATAGAATTGTTGAATAAAAGAGAATACGTTCATAAATTTTATCTTAAGAAGATTTGCTACGCTTAAAAATCCACGTTCCTTTTACCATCTTCCTGTTGCACCGCCACCACCTGATGATCCACCACCACCCCTAAATCCCCCTCCACCTCGAGGACCTCCGAATCTTCCACCAGGATATCTGCCACCGGCACTTAAGTTAAGAAACCAAGGTGTGAAGATGATCCCCAGCCAGAGATACTTTTGTGGCCCCACTTTTTTACCAAAAATCATTGCAAGAATGGGCAAACCAACGACTATAAAGAGAATGAGAAACATAATTGCATTGATTACCATTTCTTCTTTTTCAGCTTGTTTACGTTGTTCTTCAACGATTTTAGCTTTTTCTTTGATGCGAAAAGTAAAATCAGAATCACTTTCTGTAATAACTTTGATAATTGCATCAACTGCTTCAGCAATTCCTTTTTGATAATTTCCTTCGCGAAAATTAGGAATCATGAAGCTATTAATAATGACAGAGGAAAGAGCATCTGTTAGCTCTCCTTCCAAACCATATCCAACTTCGATACGTGCTGTGCGTTCATTCGGTGCAATGACCAGTAATACACCATTATTGATCTTCTTTTGGCCTAATCCCCATGTACGAAAAAGAGAATTGCTGTATGTTTCTATATCGTTGCCCGAAAGAGTAGGGAGTGTCACAAGAACAATTTGATCTCCCGTTTTCTCTTCGAGTGCTGCCAGTTTTTTTGTCAAGTCTTCCTTGGTTGCATTATCGAGCAAATGAGCCACATCATTAACATAACCTGTTAAATGAGGAAATTTTATTTGCGAACAAGCGATACTTCCCAATTCAGCAACTAAATACAAAGAGCAGATAAAAGCCCATAATTTTGGAAATACAATACGTTGCAAAGAGTATCGAAATGATTTCATTAATTAAAATTAACCTTTGGTGTTTGTTGGCTATCAGTATCGATGGTAAAAGTTGGCATAGGTTTAGCATCACGAAACCAGAATTTTGCCCAAATCATCGTCGGCATTGTTTTGAGTGCAGTATTGTAGGCACGTACTGTTTCAATATAATCGCGGCGTGCAACGGAAATACGGTTTTCTGTTCCTTCTAATTGTGATTGAAGAGCAAGAAAGTTTTGGTTTGCTTTAAGGTCCGGATAGTTTTCAACAACAGCCATAAGTCGCGAAAGTGCACTTGATAAATTTGCTTGATTTTTGAGATATTGCTGCATAACTTCTGGATTATTCAACATATCTGCATTAATGTTGACTTGCGTTGCTTTGGCGCGTGCTTCAATTACATTTGTGAAAACGCTTTGTTCATGAGCTGCGTAAGCTTTAACTGTTTCTACAAGATTGGGGATGAGATCTGTACGACGTTGATATTGATTGAGCACTTCACTCCATGCTGCATGTGCTTTTTCTTCATTTGTTGGTATCGTATTAAATCCGCACCCACTTAAAAATGGCACTAACCATGCCAAAAAAATCACGATTGGAAATTTTTTTAATATTTTAAACATTGAAGAAGTTTGTACATTTAACATAAAGATGTCTCCACAGATATTTTATGTATTATATAGGGTTTATTTTCTTGGTGGAAAGTATTTTGAACTTTATAAACAGGCGTATTTATCAATAAATTGATATCTCTATGCGTTTTAGGTACGCTTAAGTGACTTGTTGATATTAAAATAATAATAGTAATATAGATGTCATCTTATAAAAGATCAATAATATTTATATCAATTATTATTACAGAAAAATATATTATTTTCGTAGGAGTTTTGGATTTCGCAACGTGCAGATAACAATTGAAAAAGAGAAAAATGTAAGTATCAATCTTATGGAAAGATAGAAGGTCAGGGCAGTTCTTATTTTCCTCCTTTAGAAGTTATGTTTAATACATTGGATAAAAAAGGCTTTTTTATTATGTATGGTAGTAATTGAGAAGGAGGGTGAAAGTCCTATGATAGAAAGTGTTCAGCGGCAAAGTGAAAAGTTTGATGGATTGGCTAATGATTATGATCGTTATCGTCCTCGCTATCCCCTTACTTTATTTAAAACCATGCTCCATCCTTTTAAGAACAAAAAGCATTTGTCCATTGTGGATGTGGGTGCTGGGATAGGCATCGCATTAGAGGGAATTGTTAAATTTTTAGGAAATGAGCACCAATATCATGCTATCGATGTATCGGCAGATATGATTAAGCAGGAGCGAAAAAAATTTCCTACGGTGCAGTGGTATCAGGGCCGTGCCGAAGACCTATTGCCTCAAATTGGCGAGGTTGATCTTGTCATTGCAGCGCAAGCGTTTCCAGTAGATGGATCGTTCTAAGTTGCTTTGTTCTGTTTCAGATCAACTTCGGGTCAATGGTGTCATGGCGGTTATTCAAAATAATCGCGATTTCCAGCATAGCGAATTTCTAGACGCTTATGAGACATTGTTAGAGAAAATGAGTCCGAACTATTCTCGGTATTATCGTAATTTTGATTTTTTACAGGAAATGAGTGATGGCCTTGGGGTAGATCCAGAAAAGATTTTTTTTCATACGCACAATTGGACGATGATGATCCCATCTGAAGCTTTTATTGGAATGAGCCGCTCTTCAGCGCAAGCGCAACGCGCTATTGCTTGCTATGGGGAAGAATATTTGCGGCAATTGGTCGCATTGATAAAGAAATATGAAGTGCAAGGCAATTTGGAGCTTTTGTATCGAAGTGAGCTCTATATGTATGCAGGATAATCCGATATCGATGATTGCTTTTGCTCTTTTAGCACATCAGAGTGGGCGTTATTCAGGAAATTAACGCATTATTAAGGCAGACTTTGAGGGGGAAAGTTTTTTTCTTCAGCATTCACATTGACATCTTATTACCGCTGATTTTCATTGTTCATTTAATATGAGAGAGTTTAAATAGAAAATTTATGCACTGCATTATAGCATCGAAGCGCTTTCTTTACTGCAGTTTAACAACAGATTATTTTATAAAATGGAAAGAGGTAGATTGAATAGAAATGTTTGATAATTCTTTGTTTTTATGATTGCTTTTTATTATTAAATGAGAGTGTTTTTAATAAATTTTGACAAAAATAACTGAAAAAGTACAAAAAATTATCATAATCAGAAATTTGTAGTAAAAAAGGTAATGGCTTGGAAGAACCTTTAAAAAACAACTCATTTTGAAATTATCTCTAAATTCAGATTGAATATAACAAAAAGTAAAATATAAATATACTATATGAAGCATTTCTCTTTTTAGAAGATATAATATAAAAACAATATATTAATTAATTTTTTTTTGATATAAGAAAACTTCTTTTATTTTCTATTTTAAATAACGGGTTAGTCCGAGTCTTATGTGGTTTTATTGAAGATGTGTTTTTCAAGGTTTAATCTGGCGCTTTAAATACAATTTTAGAAGTGGCAAATAAGCTCAAGCAAATAAGCTCAATTTTGTCTCTGTTGTGATGTGTTGAATAAGTTTTTTAATTTTCTATAGAGTTTAATTTTTGCAATCATGATAGATTGTGACAGCTATCTATTTAAGGTTTTTATAAGTTTAGTAGGAATAGCTTGATGATAAATCCATTGAGTTCTCCATCTTTACGCTTCATAAAAGAATAAGCTTGCACCATCACACACTTTGTCATTTCCCAATGTTGCGACAGCCCTTGACATGGTTTATAAGAGGAGTTTTTAGTCCTTTTTTGTACAGTTTTATCCATACGACAGTCTCGCTTATGACGTGCAAGCGAATGGTTTTGATTGATTCAACATACACAGATTTGGAATGAGAGAGTCTAAAGATATTCCGCTCTCTCATTTAATATGAATCATGCTAGATTATAATTATAAATTAATGCGTTATCTATTTTTAAAATCCATGACCTTGGTTGAGCTTGTCAATATTTCATTTTCATTTATCGTAAACTATTCTACTTTTGGATAATAACTCCATTGTAAGGAATACCTTTAAGAAAGCATTCTCGCTTTAAAGAGTCGTTATAGTTTTTTTTGTTTTATAGAAGGATCAATAATGCTAAACGTTATACTTTGATAAAAAAAGAAAGTAAATTATGACTATTATACTGAAACCGAGCGAGGTGACGCTTAGTGAGCTTGCAGCTATTTATTTTAATGGTGAAGTGAGTAAACTTCATAATGACACGCATTTAGCTATCGAGAAAGGAGCTCAACGCATTGCTGAAATTGCTGCTGGAAGTGAGCCTGTGTACGGTATTAATACTGGTTTTGGGAAGTTGGCTTCCATTAAAATTGATGCGGACGATGTCGCTGTTTTACAGAGAAACCTTATTTTGTCCCATTGTTGTGGGGTAGGAGAGCCTTTAGCTGAAAATATTGTGCGTTTGATAATGAGCTTAAAGCTTATCTCTTTAGGAAGAGGGGCTTCAGGAGTTCGTCTAGAATTGGTAAATTTGCTGGAAAATATGCTTGCAAAGGGCGTCATTCCTGTCATCCCTGAAAAAGGGTCTGTTGGTGCTTCAGGTGATCTAGCTCCACTTGCTCACATGGCGGCTGTTATGATGGGAGAAGGAGAAGCATTTTTTCAAAATATTCGTATGAGTGGGGCGGTTGCATTAGAGAAAGCGGGATTGTCCCCTATTATTTTAGAGGCAAAGGAAGGTCTAGCTCTTATTAATGGGACTCAAACATCAACAGCCCTTGCACTTTCTGGTCTTTTTCGAGGTTATCGGGCATTGTGTGGTGGATTGTTGGCAGGGGCTTTGACGACAGATGCTATCATGGGATCAACGGCGCCATTTCATCCTGATATCCATATTTTACGAGGACATTATGGGCAGATTGCTGTATCGAAAACATTAGAAAAGCTTGTAGAGGATTCAGAAATTCGTGCAGCACATTTACGGGGTGATGAGCGTGTACAAGATCCTTATTGTATACGTTGCCAGCCACAGGTCATGGGGGCATGTTTTGATATTTTGCTGGCAGCAGCAAAAACACTGATTATTGAAGCAAATGCTGTTACAGATAATCCATTGATTTTAAGGAATGGTGAAGTTGTATCAGGTGGGAATTTTCATGCTGAACCTGTAGCGTTTGCCGCTGATCAGATTGCTCTTGCTTTATGTGAAATAGGATCTATTTCTCAACGGCGTATTGCTCTTATGGTTGATCCAGCAGTTTCTTATGGACTTCCAGCTTTTTTAGCGCATAATGCGGGTCTTAATTCAGGTTTTATGATTGCTGAAGTAACAGCGGCAGCTTTGATGTCTGAAAATAAGCAAATGGCCCATCCTGCTTCCGTTGATTCAACCCCAACTTCTGCCAATCAAGAAGATCATGTTTCAATGGCTTGCCATGGAGCGCGTCGGTTATTGGTAATGAGCGAAAATCTTTTTACACTTATTGGCATTGAAACGCTTGTTGCAGCACAAGGAATTGAATATCGTGCACCTTTAAGAACAAGTACTTTTTTGCAATCTGTTATGGAATGTCTACGAAAAAATGTTGCTTCTCTTAAGGAAGATCGCTATCTGGCTCCAGATCTTCATCAAGCACATATACTTGTGCGTGAAGGGCACTTATTATCTGTTTTACCAGAAACAATTTTTCCTTCATTAAGTTTTCAATAGTATTTGTTTTAAGGTCAATGCTGAAGGGCGGATATTGAATTTTAAAACTTCCTCATATGAAAATATAGAGGAGCGATACAATATTTGAATTATTTAATAAATCATATATTTATTACTGTATATATCTGATTTTTGTAGTTAACTAGATATTATGTTATTTTATAGAAACTATAAACTTAAAGCACCTATATTTTCTGATTTATATCAGAAATTTTAATATAAGTTAAATAATATCCACGAATTATATATTCGTGATATTATATTTCTATAAATATAAATTATAATATATGTATTGTATCGAGTAAAAATAAAAGTTTTATTTTATATTATTCTTATTTGTTAATACTTTATGAATTTTATAGTTCATTTTTGATATTTAAAATAAAAAAGGAGAAAGGAATGTTTAAAAGTTCTAAATTATGTGTTTCAATAACAGTTCTTTTTTTCTCTCAAATTCTTGAGATTCATGCAAATTTTAGGAGAGGTAGCTTTCTAGAGGAAGTTTTCATTATGATAGTGGCCCAAGAGAAAGAGCCTCTTATTTCAGCGAAAAACAAAGATTTTATTGCTATATCAGGGCAAATTCCCAGAGGTAAGGAGAACGCTATCATCGGACCAACAATCAAAGATGCTCTTTTTACCGTATATTTTTTTTTCATTGGAAAGCTTGTCGTTAAGGCAGCTGGAGTCCTTAAAAGATGGGTTGTAGATACACTTTCTCATACTTTTGAAAACTTGCGAGATTCGTATTATCATTAATTGAGCTATTCAATTGGCGTAAAAAGTTTTTTTATAAGCTCAAAGAAAGTTGGCTTAAAGTAACAAAAAATTAATTGTATGCATAGTTAATGTGTTTGTTATGAATTTTTAGGCTTCTATTTCAGTACACTGAAATAGAAGCCTAAAAGTTTAGATTACATTAAGGTTAATTTTCTCTGTAAAAAACTAGAGAATACGGAATGAATTAAATGACAATTATGAAAAAATTCATTATCACTTTATTTGAATAAAATAATACGAAATTGCAGGCTATAAAAGCTGAATAATTCGCAATAAAAGTATTTTTTCATTGTTTAGAGCAAAGTGTTGGACTGGCTGGTCTTCGATGTTTTTTGAAATATATTTGTGAAAGAAACATGAGGCTTTATTTCTCATAGAGCTGTTATCGTGGTGTGGATTGTCAGCATTTCAAAAAGTAAGGAAAGAAATGGCAATAAATGAACTGAAAAGAGGGATGAGTAAGCGCCAAGTTATTTTTTTAGCTCTTGGTTCTGCTATTGGAACAGGTCTTTTTTATGGGTCTGCACAGGCAATTAAGCTTGCGGGTCCTAGTGTTTTGATTGCCTATTGTATTGCTGGTTTAGCTATTTTTATGGTTATGCGGGCTCTAGGAGAGATGATACTTCATAATCCATTGCCTGGTTCTTTTGCTCGTTATGCGGCAAATTACATATCACCATTAGCAGGTTTTTTAACGGGATGGACATATGTATTTGAGATGATTCTTGTTGGTTTGGCTGATATTACAGCTTTTGCGACTTATATGGGGTTTTGGTATCCTGATGTTGCTCCTTGGGTATGGGCACTGAGTATTACATTAATCATCACAGGTATTAATTTAGCGGCTGTAGAAGTCTATGGTGAACTAGAGTTTTGGCTATCTTCTATTAAAGTTATCGCTATCATTGCGATGATTATTTTAGGAATAGCAATTATTTTTTGGGGGTGGGGTGAAGGTGCAGATTTTTCTACCGTTACTGTTCATAATTTATGGAAAAATGGTGGACTTTTTCCCAATGGTTGGTTTGGTTTTTTAGCTTGCTTTAGTGTTGTTGTTTTTGCTTTTGGTGGCATAGAAATCATTGGCATGGCAGTTATGGAAGTTCAAAACCCTCATCAAACGATTTCAAAGGCAATTAATTCTACTCCAGTTCGTATTTTGCTTTTTTACGTCATGACGTTAGCTATTTTAATGTCTCTTTATCCTTGGAATGAGATTGGTCTCATGGATAGCCCTTTTGTATCCATTTTTGAAAATCTTGGGATTTCATATGCAGCAAATATTTTAAATATTGTTGTTGTTACAGCGGCTATTTCAGCAATGAATAGTGGAATGTATGGTGCTTGTCGTATGATCCATGGTTTATCGCAGGAAGGTTATGCTTTAAAAAAGTTTCAATATTTATCAAAAAACGGTATACCAGTTTTTGTTATTTTGATGATCTTCGGTATTTTTCTTCTTGGTGCTGTCCTTAATTATTTTTATCATGAAAAGCTTTTTTTTCTTATTGCTGCAATGGCAACATTTGCGACAGTTTTTGTTTGGATGATGATTCTACTTTCACAATTTTTTATGCGAATTAAGATGCCTAAAGAAGCTCAGAATGGTTTAAAATTTCCCATTCCATTTTGGCCAATAGGATCGATTTTTTCTATTTTATTTATGGTTTTTATTTTTATTCTCCTATGGTACTTTGATGAGACACGACCAGTTTTAATTATAGGTGTTATTTGGATTGCTTGGCTTGTTATTTGTTTCTATGCACTTAAACTTTATAATTTTAAGCAAAAGAAACAGCAATAAAATGTGAATAGAGATAAAGCTCAAAACAAATAGCTGATGTCATCAGGAAAACAGGTGTTTGATTGTTTTCTCTAAAGGTTAGAACAATCTAGATTGAAAAAATCTGCTCGTTATTATTTTGCTTTGGAAGTTTTTGTGAGCCATTGCTTACGGTAACGACAAAATCATATAAATATTAGGCGTTTTTTTGATGGTGAGCTGTGCCATCAATATAAGTCTTTCAGGTTAAAATGCCTAACAGTGCAAATAGATTTTACCAGATACATGATTATAGGCAGATATCTCTTTCTAAACGTATTAATGAAGTTCTGTTTCACGAAAGAAGTTATTGTAAGAATTGTTTTTTAAGCTCTTTAAAAAATTGGTTGTTTAAATTTTGTTGTTTAGAAAACTACTATTGCTTTTAGAAGCGAAGATAAAGTTCTTTATGTATTTTTTCTCAAAGAGGATTGGCGTTGGTAGAAAATAGTGGATAACAAAGTTACATGAGGCATTGTATGATTGTATTTGCAAAAACTTTAATAAACAGCCAGCAAGGTATTACAATAAAATCTCATAGAAGAGTAAATTAAAGAGAACAATGAACGTGTGACAGTTTTACGATTCTTATTGTTATTGCTCTCACAAGAGGAAGGATCAAACTTATTTTTTAATATTGATACAAGAGTAATTTTTATTACAAGTGGAGGCGGACAAAATGCACTCCGCAACTGTATTTCGGTGCAAAATTATTCAATATTACCATAAAAGGCGCTCAAGAACACTACGACTAGCAAAAACAATCATCGGAAAGTGGCTTTTTACACGAGAAATCTTCCAATAGCTCTGAACACACACAACAACAATTCTCTCTATCCTTGAGGCAACAGGCAATGTTGATATGGATGTACAATGAGATGCTACGATTATTGCTTCTCATCTGATTTCCGGTCAAGATATCAATGTAATGGGAGAAAGTATGACGATTGTTGGCATGACAGACCATCATAGCAGCCATTCACAGACGCGTGAAACAGGTTTTGATGGGAATAGATTTGACTTTGTAAGCAGAATTATTAGCGGTAATGGCTATACCTACGAGACGATACCTGCCGGCAGTAACGTTTGGATAGAATGGTAGAGAGTGGCTACAAATCCCATAAATCCCCATACTTGCTTTGGAGATGCGAGCTAAGCATGTCGGTATGTTCATGGCTCATTCAATCGAGTACAAGTCCCTTTAAGGAGGAAAAAATGAAACAAAGTTTAAAATTATTGAGTTGCATAGCTTTATTAGTTATAATGGGATGCCAGTTTAATAAACCTCCTGAAGGATACTTCACGGTGTGGGAGAAATCAGGAGCAGATCGGTTTGAGGTAAAAAAAAAGCACTTTTAGAATGTGAAATGCCAACTCCTTATGATGTGTTTCCGGAAAATAGAAATTTAAGCAACAATGCATGGGCAACCATAGAAGCTTGTATGATTCAAGCTGGTTTCCATGATAAATATGATAGGGGGGCTGGTGTGGAAATCATAAAGCCGAAAACTTGCCGATTTGTCGTC
Organism: Bartonella sp. AP11XZML; assembly: GCF_042196445.1. Taxonomy (NCBI): domain Bacteria; kingdom Pseudomonadati; phylum Pseudomonadota; class Alphaproteobacteria; order Hyphomicrobiales; family Bartonellaceae; genus Bartonella; species Bartonella sp. AP11XZML. The sequence continues at coordinate 90,767 of NZ_JBHIQF010000090.1, read as the reverse complement.
CAGGCGCTGTCATCCCGAGGCGCAGTGTCAAGAAGCGCTTAAACAGCCCTTTTTGTAAAAAGCATCCAGAACAATATGAGTGCTATCTTTAAATCTTGCAGCTAGTGATAAGCAACAATCCGCTATCCTTGCCTTCGCTTGGAATGGCGGGATTGTTCTCTCTCTTTCATTATTTAACGGATGAAGAAAAGCAGCATTTGCAAGAAGGTTCTGATGGCAAGGTGCATGTGTCCTTTAATGGCATCTTTACTCCACCAGAGGAAGCCGCTGTTTATACAGAGCAACATGCGAAGGATAAAAATAATCCGCTTTATTTTGTTGTGTTCCCAGAAGCCGATTCTGCTATCTCAGAACTTCTGGTCGCGGGCTATCAGAAGTTTATGGAAAATAACTTTTGGGGTTTGACCAATTCAACACAAGAAGCAAAAGATTTGGTGTATAGCCATGGTATTACAGGGTTGGAACTTTATGGACATAGCCGCGGTACCATAACATTGGGGAATATGCTGTATTATTTCAAACAAGAAGGTGTTCGCGGGATAGCCGACAACACGAATATCAATTTCTATGGACCAGCCTTTAATGTTTTAGTTGCATACGGTCTGTTAGGTTATGTGAGTGATGGCAAACAAACCACTATTGGCTTTGATGGGAATAGATTTGACTTTGTAAGCAGAATTATTGGCGGTAATGGCTATACCTACGAGACGATACCTGCTGGTAGTAACGTTTGGAAAGAATGGAGGAGAGTGATCAAGAATCCCATAAGTTCCCATACCTGTCTTGGAGACGTGGGTCCAAAATGCCAAAAGTTTTATGGTACATCTCATCGTGAACAATTTTCTTTAAGTAAATCAAGGAGTAAAAAATGAAACAAACTCTAAAATTATTAAGCACTGTAACTTTGTTAATTATAACTGGATGTAATATCGATAAACCTCCTCCAGGAGAGGTGGCTACGTGGGAGAAAAATGGTGTTACTGATTTTACTGAGGTAGGAAAAGCCTTGTTAGAATGTGGAATGCCGAGCCTTATTGATGCCGATCCAGAAAACAGAAAACTCAGCTACAATGCATGGGCAACTATTGATGCTTGTATGGTTCAATCAGGTTTTCGTGATAAAGTGGGGGGAGGGACTTGGTGCGAGAATCATAGAGCCGAAAACTTGCCCATTTGTCGTCCAGGCGCTGTCATCCCGAGGCGCAGTGTCAAGAAGCGCGTGAACAGCCCTTTTTGTAAAAAATATAAAAATGCACCTGAATGCAAACCTTAAGTCTTGCTGTTTGTGACGATCACAATCCCTACCTTCATGTTTCTCATACCCGCACGCGGGGGGCTTAATTCAGCATGTCAATGCTATTTATTTATGGGTACCACAACTGTTGGCGCAATAATATAAAATATCTATTTTGGTTATAATCAAAATATTGATAATAATTATAAGCATATCGTTGATAGATAGATGATTTTAGTAATAATTTTACCGTATTTTTGATATAATAATTATGGCATAATCTTCGGAAAGATAAAAATAATATAGGTTGATAATGTTCATCATTGTTTTGGAAATAAAAAACAGCATGTAAAATAATTTATAGATTGTTTCGTAATATCAAAATTACTCAAGGATAGGAAAATGAAGCAGATTTTAAAATTATTAAGCGGGATAACCTTATTTGTTATGGCTGGATGCTACCCTGAGCAGCCTTCTCGAACAGCTGTAGATGCATGGGAAAAATCCGGTGCAGATCAGCTTGAGATCAAAAAAGCTCTGTTAGAATGTGGAATACATCATCTTGATGGTCGTCTTGATACAGAAACAAGTACTGATGAGAAATTCAATGCTGAGGAGTCTGTGAATGCATGTATGATCCAAGCAGGTTTCCAAGATAAATTGGGAAGAATGAAGTGGTGTGAGAAATATAAAAATCTTCCAATTTGTCAGCCTGATGCAGTTATTCCTCAGCGAAGTGTCGAGAGGCGTTTGAATAGTCCTCATTGTGAAGAGCATAAAGAACAACCTGAATGTCAACCTTAAGTATTGAGGCTGCTGTAATCAAAAATCCTTATATTCTTGTTTTTGTATGGGGGTGGGATTGTTTCTTCAATATCTATATGCTAACAAAAGTCATCTTGCGTGTGAGTAAATATTAGAAGACTTATCAGTCTTTCTATCGTAAATATTGACGGAGGGGGAAATGAAAAAAACATTGAAATTATTGAGTGCTATAATTTTATTAAGCTCTGCTGGGTGTATTAGCAAACCTCCCCCATCGACGTTAGAATTATGGGAAAAGTCCGGTGTCAGTAAGTCTATGGTCCAACAAGCACTGTCAAAATGTGGTTGGAAACCAATCTACGCTTCTTCTGAAAATATGGATTCGCGTGCAAGTGATTTTGCAGCAGTTTATGAGTGCATGACTAAAGCAGGTTATCGGTACAAATTACAAGATTCAAAGGGAATCTATTTTTCATCAACGCCGCGAAGTGATTCATTTTTAGTCAATTTAATGGTAGCAGGGTATCAGCAGGTTATGGACAATGATACTTTTGGTGTAACCAATTCGACACAACAAGAGCGAAATTTGATGTTACGTTTTGAAAATGATAAAAAGCGCCAGAAAATAAAAAAAGCTTTGCATAAGTGATCATCAACAGTAGAACGTTGATTTTTAAAGCAATAATTAAATAAAAATATTAAACGGGAGAAGAGAGAAATATAGCTCTTTTGTCTCCAATGTAGTTATATTCATCAGCTACGAGATTGGCAATAGTGTTGTTGTCAGATGATGCTAGCGGAGGATAGTGAGTTGTTGTTTAGAGAAATTTATTCAATATAAAGAATGGCAAATAATAGCTTTGCTAAAATATCTGCTTTAACGATAATAAACAGATAGCTTTCATAGAGCTAATTTTGATGAAATTTTATTTTGGTGTTTTTTAAGTTCAGAATGCTGAGTATTTTACTGTATTTTAGATTTTATCAAAAGATCTAAAATATTACATTTATTAATTCAAATCATTGATGATAGGGTATTAGGAGAAGTTTTTTATTTATTCAAATTTCTTTGTTAGATATCTAGCATTTTTAATATAGAAATTGTGTACATTAGCTTATACATTAGTGTGCAATTTCTTGTTTTTTTGTTGTAGTTGAAGAGATGATGCGGTTATAGATTTCGTATACTGTATCTTTTTGTGCTGTGTTTTATTAAAACGTTTTAATCGTTTAATCTTAAAAGTTATTCTCATTTTGTTGTATTTTTATTTTTTGGTGGTGAGATAAATTGAATATTATATCTCTTCAAAATTCGCATTTTTTCACGTTTTTTTAAGATTGTTTTTTTGGCCTTTTGTAATTACAGTTTCCAGCAGTTTTTGAGATGCATTCTTTAAAGGGATTTTCATCCTAAATGGTATTTTTAAACTTTTTGTTCTTTCTTTACATAAAACACAAAACATATTATTGAATGCTATGATTTTATCATAAAAAATAAAATAATTTTGTTTGTTTTATTCTTGTTGTGTTTAATTTGTGGTTTATTTTTTTGCCAGCATTTTTTGTTTTTGTTGAAAAAAGAAAGTTTTGAAAAACAATGATAATCAAGGTATCTAACAATCACTTGTATTCGTGCGTTTTTACAGCAGCTATTTTTTCTTTTTTGTTAAATATAAATATTGAGGCACATTCTCATTCATATACATCACTGTCATGTGACAAAAACAAATTACCTTATGAATGCAGTGATGGTTCAAAGCATACAATTAGTGATAAAGTATATAAATTCACGGCGCCTGTTAAAGAAAAGAATGGGGAGGATCGTTCTCTCATGTTACCTGCTGCTATAGTAGTACAGGAGCCAAATACAGTTATTCAGGCAATGCGTGTAGAGGTTGAAGGGACTGCAAGTATAGAAGATATTTATGGTGTTTTTGTATCACGAGGGGGAAAAATTGTTTTGAGCGATTCAGCTTTAAAAAATGTATCAATAGGTCTTAAAGCTGATAGTGGAATGATTGAGGTTAATCGTGGAACAATTGAGGCTTCTCAGATTGCTGCTTATGCAGAGAAGCGAGGAGCATCTGTTACGTTAACGAATACAAAAATTAAAGTGGAAGGTTTGGGTATCGGTCAAGAGAGTGCTCTTTTCGTTAGGGCTGATGCGGGTATTCAGATGAAAAGTGGATTTATTGATGTGAATGATGCTGCTGCGCTTTATGTGGGGAGAGGGGGGAGTGCGACTTTAGATGGTGTTACCATTGCTTCAAAATATCAAAAAACAGAAGACAAAGAAAATACAAATGAAAAAATTACACATACAGTTTTCAATGTAAAACATCAGGGTTCTGTTTATGTAAAAAATACGAATATTATTTCTACGGATGTTCATGTTTTAACAGTTGGACAAGATTCTAACACGCCATCCAATAACGGCAGGGAAGGAAATATTTTAATTTCGCGGGTTAATATTGAAGATTCAACAATTAAAGCAATAGGTAACAAACATGGTATGTATTTTGAGAGGGATGAGGAAAATGATGCATATGAACAGGGGCTTGTCTTTTTGAAAAGGACGATTTTTGAGGTTCCAGATGGGACAGCTGTTCATAGTCATAACAGTCGTATTTATATTGGAGTAACAGAAGGTACAAAAATTTTTGGTGACTTATTATTAACAGCTGAAAAAGGGGGAAGTGTAGCGATTTTGGCTAATTCTTCTTCATTGATAGGAGGGACTCGTGTTGCCGATGATTCTATTGCTGAGCTTTATTTAACAGGGGGATCAAAATGGTTTTTGACAAAAAGAAGAGAGATCGATTTGCAAGTTGCAAACCGTACAAGTTCGTCTATTTCATTTGTGAAAGTTTCTGATAGTTTTATTGCTTTTGAGACTCCAATGTTTCAGGAGTATCAGACACTTCATATTGGGAAGGGAGAAAAAGAAGTTTATAGTGCGCAAGATAGGGCAGATATTTATCTCAATACGCATCTCAGTAGTGATGGTTTGCTCGATAATACAAAAACTGATCGGCTTTTAATACATGGTGATGTTTCTGGAAAAACAACAGTTTATGTGCAATTTGTTGCAGAAAATCAGGGTGAGATAGCAACCGGTGAAAATGCTCATAGTATTTCACTTATTCAGGTTTCTGGAAAAGCGGCAGAGGATTCTTTTCAGTTAAATCGTGCTTATATCGCATTAGAGGGTTTGCCTTACCAATATTATCTTCATGCTTATGGTCCAGCTTCTGCTCTTGGAAATGCACAAACTTCTCAAAGATTGGTTGAAGGAGATGGAGATTTTTGGGATTTTCGCCTTGAAAGTAAATATATTCAGCCTGCTTTAGAGGTGTCTGCTATTCCCCCTTCTGAGTTAAAGGTCAGAGAGGTTGTTCCACAAGTTCCGACCTATCTTTTGTTACCAAATGCTTTGTTTCATGTTGGGCTCATGGATATTAGTCATCAACAAAAGCAGTTGCAAGTTAGGCGGTCTATTCCTCGTAAATTATTAAAAGTTGAAGGGAACTTTGCTTTATCTGTCCACGATTATGGTGGACGTTATCGTTATGTCTCAGATCTTTCTACACTTAAATATGGGTGCGATGGTCATGTTGATTATAACGCTATAAAAACAGATATTTTGCTCAAAACAATAGAGAGCGCATATAGTACGACATCTTTTGGGATTATGGGAACCTATGGAAAGCTTTCCTTACAACCTCATAACGTGGAACAAAGTCAAAAGAGTACATTTAATAAATGGTCATTTACGGCATACGGTAGTGTGGAACACAAAACTGGTTTTTATATAGATAGTCTTTTATCTTATGGTTTGTTTAAAGGGGATGTGCGTAGCCATGTTTGGGGTAAGACGGCGACATTAAAAGCAAATCCTTTGAACGTGTCGTTTTCTGCTGGTAAAACGTTTATGACAGGATATAAAGATCTTATTTTTGATCCGCAACTTCAGCTTATTTATCAACATCTTCAATTTGATAAGTTTCGTGATATTGATGGATTTGATGTTGAGATGAAAAAAATAGATCAATGGTTTATGCGTGTTGGTGGGCGTTTAAGTAAAACATTTACAGCCTCTGAAAAGGATCGTATCATTTCTTTTTATGGCAATATTCATCTTGCTCATTGTTTTGGTAAAGAACAATTTGTTCATTTTAAAGATGTTTTTCAGTTGAGTTCTTTTGGTTCTTCCTTAGAAGTTGGCTTGGGTGTCAATTCACAGTTTTCTTCTAAAGTTACACTTCACAGTGATCTTAGCTATCAGCACACGTTAACCAAGGCTGGTTTTTCTGGAGTTCATTTTTCTGGTGGATTGCGCTATCATTTTTAATAAATCTTTTAAAAAATAATAAATGTGATTTTCAAAGTCTTGTTCTACTATCGGAATTAAAACCATTGTTTGTGCAGAATTTTAGTTGCTTCTTTTAATAATGATATCATGTGTTTTAATAAATATGAAAATATTGTGTTGATTTAGTTTTATCTACTATAGCATTTTTCAAATGCTTTAAAAAATTTGTCCATCTGATAAACAGATTTAAAATGAGAAAATCCTACGATATCGGGGTTCTCGTTCAATATGAATAACGCTAAATTATCATTATAAATCAGTATTTTGCCATATGATGCTTAAGGTATCATCGAGCCATTTATGGTAATTGCGTGCTTCTTCGTTTGAGTTATGAACAGAGAAAATAAAACCAGGATATCCACCAAATGCTGGTGGAGGTGGTGAAATGTGATTGGTTTCAAAAAAAATGATAGTTCTGGCGGTTTGAGGATGCTGTGCAACCTTATCTAGACCTAAAAATCCAGAAAACCGTCCATACCCATGAAGAGGAATAATATAATTTGCCGCCACTTTTTTAGCTGGGAGTATATCGGGAAGGTCTAAGTTTTTTTCAGCTAAAGCGGCATTCATACATAGTTTTGCAAATGAAATCCCTGTACCTTGCTCAACAATAAAATGGGAGACACCTGATCCACCTATACGAGCGCCAATCTCAATGATATAAGGTAAATTATGAGCATCTAGGCGTAGCTCTACATGGGCAGCACCCATATTTATACCAAGAGCTTTGACTCCAGAGCATGCAGCCTCACATAAAGCAATAATTAAAGGATCATCTATATCACAGCGTTGACGATAAATTGTTTCTTCAAACCATGGTCCTTCAGGTTGTCCTTTGTCGCCAACAGCTAAAACATGCACACCTGTTGTATCAACAAAACATTCTACGACAAATTCTTTTCCTGGCAAATATTGTTCTACAATTAAACCTACAGGTTTATTTTTATCATTAAAACGTGCCATGTCTTTATACTGAACATTCCATACAGCTTTGATGAGCTTAGAAAATTCTTCAGGATTTTTAGCTAACATGACGCCTGTACTCGCCCATCCAGAGACGGGTTTAATAACGAGCGGATAGTCTAAGGTTTGTGTTTGTGATAGGTCTTCTGGATTATCTATATACAGAAATTTTGGTGTTCTTAAGCCTGCTTTAGCAAAAGCTTGACGCATGAGATATTTGTTTCTGGTTAATGCTGCTACTTCTGGTTCAATACTTGGAGTATTGATTTTTTTTGCAGCCAAAGCTGTCCATAGGATAGCTTCTTCGCGAAGGGTCATAACCCCAGCAATATTGCGTTCTTTTACGCCTGCTGCAAAAGCGTCTAGAGCTGCCTCTGGCTTATCAAAAACAGGAAGTTTCCAAGTTGCAGTGACTGCTGCGGGGTTTTGAATAGGAGCGCTTTCAGCGGTATCATAGATCATTACTAATTCGATATTAGCTGCTTGTGCTGCTTCAAATATAAACGGGAACTTTGTATTGCGCTGGCAAACTAATGCGAGTTTTTTCATTTTGTTTCCTTATTAAATTTGGAATTTTGGGCACGACGTTTTTGTTGCCATTCAGATATCTTTGATGCATCTATAAATAAGAATGTCATTCCTATAACAGCCATCATCATAGCAATTATTTTGATAATGTTGAGAGAAGGACTCGAGCCGGTTATCCATTCACATGTAACCACTGCAAAAGGGGATAATACGCCAATAGTGTTGGCGTATAATACACCTCCTTCAGCTAAAACTTTTTGGTACAAAACGTAAACTGGTGCCGAGCAAACAGTTCCTAAAATCAATATCTTAAATAGATCTTCCAAATTAAGATAGAAGAGTGGGGTAGGATCAAAAATGAATAATGGTATAAATGATGCGGCAGAAATTGTCGTAATCCAAGCCAGAGAGGTGAGCAAAGGTAAATTTTTAAGATAATGTTTAGACAATAAGCCATAAGCAGAGTAAGAAAGCGCTGCTGTTAAGGCAAGACCTACTCCTATCAGGTTATAATATCCACCTTCTCCACTGTTTATATTGAATGCTACAGCTGCTACACTGACAATTATCACTCCGCTAAACTTCAGCCATGAGAATTTAAGGACATTTGTCAATGCACCTAATATATAAGTAATCCCTGGAATAGTAGCGAGCACCATGGTTAAATCACTGGCTTTGAGTGATTTTAATGCACCAAAACTGCATACAAAGTACAGCGAGAATCCTAATAGTGAGAGAATAAAAAAAGCAGGTATCATGGAAAGCAATGGTAGGGATCTGAAAATGGCTTTCTCACGAAATAGTGCAATTAACCATAAGGCGGCAGCAGTGGCACATAATCTAAGTCCAACTGCATGCATGACAGGTATATTGCTAACCAAATTTTTAGATAATAACCAACTTATGGAAAACAATGCTAGAATAGCAAAGGTAAATAGGAATAACCGTCCTTTTAAGACACTCAATGATTTAATCCCCCAATAACGTACTGTGCATAAGATGATGTTGAAAAATTAAATCGTGATTTTGAGGTTTGCGGTCTTCCAAGATTATTTTGGATATAATCCTTAGCCTCTGCTAAATAAGCATCATCATCTAAAGCTTCAAGTGCTTCTATATCTGCAATCATTAATGCTATTACTTGCTTAAGACGCTCCAAGTCAAATTGAAGATAACCTTGATTTGTTTCAATCAATGCTTTATTCCGCATCAATATTTCAAAAAGCAAAATCCCTGTACCAGCATCGAATGTCATATGCTGATCAGAACCTTTTGGATAACGAAATATGCGTTCTAAGAGAACAAACTCAGTTATTTCTCTCCAAAACTTTGGACAGTTTTCTAGCATAATACGCACTGTAATTAAGTCAACTTTAGTTTCCTCTAGAAGACCTGTAAACCAATTTAATTTTATATACAGATTCTTATCTAATGGTCGTGGTCCTGTATGATGTGCATAGTCATGATAATAGCCCCACAAACAGCGAATATCATACATATCCTCTTTAGATAAATTACGACTATACAATTGACCGAATAGGAATTTACTGTCTCTACCAAGCAAACGTTCAGCTTCCACAATTGTTTGCTTGTTGTAAATATCAAAGAATTTGCTGAAAAAAAACAAAGCAAATGCTTGTTTGTCAATTTTTTGAGCAGTCGCCACAGATTCTGGGAATAGAACAATGCAATTGCCTTCTAAAAAACCTTTTGATGCTCTTCCCATTTTTATACATTGAAAAGGTGATACATAATTCTTTGTATATTTTGAAGCGTCGGCAAGATAGTCCGTTTCATGACGGTAGCCTGTAACTAATTCCAGCCGGAAACCTTCTGGATCAGGACCATTCGTTGCACGCATTGGAGCCAAGAAAAATAGGGGAGCATCTGGTAATGGCGCTTTGAAAGCAGCCAAGGTGTTATCAAATTTAGGAGGAGTACTTAAACCGTTGAGCATCCACTGATGAAGATCATCAGAAGTGGTCACCAAAAGTTCCGGAGATAATCCGTCAATTATATCTGCATGATGATTGAGCAGAGTGATCAATTCATTGATTATATCACTATCTGCTGAAGTTGGTTCTTTAATGCTTCCATCTCGTTCTTGGCGCACACGAAATTTGTCAACCAAGTTAACAATAGAAAGAAGTGCTTCAGATTGTTTCATGATGAGCTGACTTTAGCGAATGGAGCAAGAAAGCCATTGGCACTTGTCCAAAATTTTTCATAATATTCAGCTTATAACGGTTTGCTGCAACCGATGTTGTGATACAAGCATCTGCTTTTTTAGCCTCACAAAGAACGGCTGCATCAGCATTGCTGTTGGCAAATATTTTGTCATATTGAGGAGCCACTAGAGATTGCGGAGCAGGATGAGTGGCGACAGTTTTAATTTCATCAGCGTTATTGTGTTTAGCTAAAACCATAGAGTGAGTAGGCATGATAAAGCTATCAAATAATTGCAAATCACCTAAACGGGTGAATATGAGTGTATGCAAGTCGGGGTAAGCCGCACAGCTTAGGAGGTAACCATCCTTTTTCTGAGCGAGTTCATCAAAGGCTTCTTCAAGAGTTGCGTATAAGATAATACGCGATTCTGAATCAGAGGAAAAAATGTTTTGATTATGACTGTCAAGCCACCATCGAGCCGCAGCTGCACAGTTAGTGTCTGCAGGGCCAAGTGTATAGATAAAAGTATTATTTTCAAATTGCATGATCTCTATTCTTTTAATTATGTGCCTAAATTTAGACTAGTGCAATATGTGAAGTATAACAAGAAAAATAAGTTAAATAATTTAGTGCTTTAAAAAACATATGCATATGTGAAAGAAAATTTACGATATAATTTTGTCTTGTTATTATCCTATTGCCATACAAGATCGTTGTTTAGGGGAGTTATTAGGGAGAAAAAATTCTGCGCAGGGAATATTTGTTGGATATGACGAATGATTGGAATGGTGAAGAAAGGTGGAGGATGTGTAAAGCACACTGCTCTTTTGGGGATAATAAGCCTTTTTCTACTTTAAAATTTTGCAAAAAGTATTTTTGAAGCTGTTCGTATCGAGTGCACTATTGTAGGTAGATAATAAGAAAAGTGGTAAAGCATGATTGCCTTTACCATCTCATTCAGTATATTTAACTTTTTAATTAAAATAATATTTTTAAAAAATATTCTACAGTTGTGACTGTATTGAATATATGAAAAGGTATCATCATTGGCTTGTTTGTGAAAGAAAGATGAAATATAACTCTTAGATTAGAGTGGGGTTGGCAAGTCTTTTTCCTTCTTTGAGATGTGGGAAGGGTGGATTAAATCTTATTAAAATATATAAAATTTAGAAAAATAGTCTCTTTCTTAAAAAGATCAGAGGTAAACAATATGCGTGAGATTTTGGATCACTTTAATATGCCATTGAATAAAAAGATTTCTGTTCAACAGACTCAAAATCTTTCATGTCAGCCGTTACCAAAACGATTTTATAAACAAGTAAAAATTGCTCGTGAGGAAGGAGGTTTTACTCTCTTATTAGATGGACATTCTGTTAAAACGCCCGCAAGGCGTCATTTTCATGTGCCAACGCAAGTGTTTGCTGAATTCGTTGCTCAGGAATTTGAGAGCCAACACCACGTTGTTGATCCGGCAAAAATGCCGATGACGCGTTTGGTTAATACTGTTATTGATGGTATCGCTGATGATATGCAGGCTGTGTTTGAAGATTTATTGCGTTTCGTTGCATGTGATATGATCTTTTATCGTGCGCAGACACCTAAAGAGTTGGTGCAAAAACAATCTGAACAATGGGATCCTTTATTAGATTGGGCAGAAGAAAAATTGGGTGCGCGGTTTTATTTGACAGAAGGGCTAATGCATGTGGAACAATCACCAGAAGCGCTTCAAGCAGTCAGTAATTATTTACGTAGAGTTGAATCTCCTTATATGCTTGCTGCACTTCATCTGATGACGACCTTAACAGGATCTGCTCTCATTGCTCTTGCTGTTGCTGCGGGAAAGATTGATGCTGATCATGCATGGTCTATTACCCATTTAGATGAAGATTGGATGATGGAGCAATGGGGAACGGATAAAGAAACAATAGCACGCCGTGCTCATAAAAAAGTTGAATTTAATGCTGCTGCTACAATTGTTACAACTTGTTTATAGGGGAAAATCTTTTATTTACGTGCATTCTTTTCGCTCAGAGTATTTTTGTGACTTTTTGAGGATTGGTTTTTACTTTATCAAGTCCAGGAAATATTTCATTGGTTATGGTTAAGAGCGCTTCGTCATTGCCACGGATAAAATACCATTGGTTATCGTGAAGTAGGGCAATAATTTCAGTTTGAATAGAGCATTTTTTCCCAGCATTTGTTGTGGTTACAAGCTCCACGGGTATAACAAAATAAGGGGTACCATTATCAAGGGTACCTTCACGTTTTTGTTTTTGATCAATGTTGATCGTTTCAATCTTGTAACTTTCTGCCAACCGTTCTATTTGGCTTTTCATGATTTGTAGAAATTGTGATTGATTAAGATTTTTTTTGGCGGTTAAGTGGTTGATGACTTGGGGAGGAATAGCATTTAAGATGGCATTTGCATCGGCATTTTTAAGTGCTTTACTATAAGCAGATGTTGCTTTCTCAAGAGTTGTAAGTTTTTGGTTGGTTATTGTATGTGCTTCAGTTGTTGATGTGATAAAGACAATGCATAAAAGAACGAGAACGAGAAAACAAATTCGCGGCATTAGAAACCTTTGTTAATTCATTTGAAGAGATTCAACACATTATAAAGGAAAAGCGGACGAGCAAAAAGCCTCTTGCGCTTTTGCATGAGACGAATATCCACAAAAATGGAGGCTTTTGCCTCCATTTTAAAAATCAAAAGAATGCGTATTGATTGTTTAAACAGAATAGTACATATCAAATTCAACAGGATGGGGTGTTGTTTCGTAACGCAAGACTTCTTGCATCTTTACTTGAATGAAGGAATTAATCTGATCATCATCAAAAACGTCGCCAGCTTTAAGAAAGCCACGATCTTTGTCAAGTGCTTCAAGCGCTTCACGCAGGCTTCCTGAAACAGTAGGGATTTCTTTAAGTTCCTTTAAGGGAAGATCATAAAGATCTTTATCCATAGCATGTCCGGGATGAATTTTGTTTTTGATGCCATCAAGACCAGCCATTAAAAGGGCTGCAAATGCCAAATAGGGATTTGCTGTTGGGTCTGGAAAACGAACTTCTACGCGTTTTGAATTTGGTGAGGAGCTCATAGGAATACGGCAAGATGCAGAACGATTACGTGCTGAATAGGCAAGAAGAACAGGAGCTTCATAACCAGGAACCAAACGTTTATAGGAGTTTGTGGATGGGTTGGTAAAAGCATTTATTGCTTTTGCGTGCTTAATAACACCGCCGATAAAAAACAAACAGGTTTCTGATAGTCCGGCATATTCATTTCCTGCAAAAATGGGTTTGCCATCTTTCCAAATGGAAATGTGGATATGCATTCCAGAGCCGTTATCACCAAAAACTGGTTTTGGCATGAAGGTTGCTGTTTTCCCATAACTGTTTGCTATTTGATGTACAACATATTTAAAAATTTGCATCTTGTCAGCCTCGCGAACAAGTGTATCAAAACGAATACCCAATTCATGTTGGCCTGCTGCTACTTCGTGATGGTGTTTTTCGACCTGTACACCCATATCCTTGAGTGCTGTGAGCATTTCAGAACGCATATCTTGGCAGGAATCAATCGGCGGAACAGGAAGGTAGCCTCCCTTTATTCGTGGGCGATGCCCTAGATTTCCTGTTTCATATTCCGTATCATCATTAGAGGGAAGTTCACTTGAATCGAGTTTAAACCCTGTGTTGTAAGGGTCCGTTTTATAGCGCACATCATCAAAGATAAAAAACTCTGCTTCTGGACCTACATTGATCGTATCTCCAATGTTTAAAGATTTCATATACACCTCAGCCCTTTTGGCGATAGAACGAGGATCTCTACGATAAAACTCACCAGAGACAGGATCAAGTACATCACAAAATATGACCAAAGTAGATTGAGCAAAAAAAGGATCAATATGTGCTGTTGCTGGATCTGGCATTAAAACCATGTCAGATTCATTAATTGTTTTCCAACCAGCAATTGAAGAACCATCAAACATGACACCATCACTAAAAGTATCCTCGCTGATCTCTGCGATATCCATTGTAATGTGATGCAATTTTCCTCGTGGATCAGTAAAACGTAAATCAACAAAACGGATTTCGTTGTCTGTAATCTGTTTGATAATATCTGATGCGGTTGTCATATTCAATTTCCTTAATATGGCGTTGAGGTGGATAAAAAAGTGAATTTTCTCGTTATTTATTAAAGGGCATCGATCCCAGTTTCGTCAGTCCCTATACGAATGGCATCATCAATGGAAAAGACAAATATTTTTCCATCTCCTATATGTTTAGTTTGGGCTGCTTTACGTATTGCATCAACAGTTTGTTCCAGTTTGTCATCGGACACGACAATTTCAATTTTTACTTTAGGGAGAAAGTCAACAACATATTTCGTCCCACGGTAAAGTTCTGTATGTTCCCTTTGACGACCAAAACCTTTCGCTTCTGTTACTGTAATACCATGGAGCCCTATTTTTTGAAGCGCTTCTTTCACTTCATCAAGTTTGAAAGGTTTTATAATGGCTTCAATTTTTTTCATGCTGAAATTATCTCCAACGTTATTTTGTCTTTTTAGACTGCATCACATTATATTGACAACTGTAAGATGTCCAACAGATACTTTGTGCACAAAAAGTCGAAAATAATGACACTCTATGCTCTGTTAGGAGAGTTTTTTTGTAGAATACAGCCAAATACTGTTTTTTGGGAAAAAAACTTACAATTCTTATACAGAATTCAAATAATATAATAAAAGAGTTTTGTTTCTTTTTTATTAGATAATATCTTGACTTATAAGGATAATTAGACGCTCTCCACATTGAATGAGAAACTCTAATAGCGTAAGATTTTCTCATTTTAGATCTTTTTATCGTCAATCAATCAAAACGATACTTTTATATATCATAAATAGTTATGAGTGTGTGGATAACAACATTTGAAAAAAGAAATAAAATGCTTTTTATGAAAGCTTTCGATAATTAAAGGCTTTACAATATTAGGGAGTAGGGAAGACAAATATTGGAAAAGAGTGTGATGATGCCGATTCATAAATGTAAAGATGGTGGTGTACAATAATGAGTTTATCATTATAGCATTCATAGGAGCCGTTGTGAAATGGGCTTGAGAGCATTGAGAAATGTTTCTTTAAAACAGATGTGGGAATTGGCAACGCAAATATATTCCGTTTGGGGCGTTTTGTTCCTTCGTGAGGAATGTGATCTTCATTAAGGAACGCGATAAATAAAAGTGTGAAGCAATGGCAATCTTCATTATAAGATATTGCTGTGGATGCCTTGGAAAATCATAAAGATAAATTAAAAGGAAATGGAAATATAGAAATTTATTTATACCCTTAAAACTTCATATACTTCCCAGTTTAGGTTGTCTGGTCGTTTCAGGTATAAACAAAACAGAGAATAAATACGCAATTATGTGCGCGTTCCTATTTGGCAATACGACAACTGAAACAGCTTATAAAGCGCTAAATTGTTTTTAGTCTTTGCTTCAAACGTGTTGCACCACTGGAATTAGGTGTTGGTTTACAGGTAATAATAAAAGTACAGGCTTTGTTAGTATGCTGTATTTTACAATAGAAAGCGTTTCTAAGAATTGGAATTATAGAGAGATGGGCGCAGTAAAACATGTTTTAGAAATTTTCCCGTATAGGAAGCCGGAACCTTAATGATGTCTTCAGGGCGTCCAATTGCAACAATTTCACCACCGCGATCTCCACCTTCTGGTCCTAAATCAATAATCCAGTCGGCTGTCTTTATAACATCAAGGTTATGTTCAATGACTATAACTGTGTTGCCTTGCTCGACTAGTTCGTGAAGCACTTCAAGAAGTTTGGAAATGTCATGAAAATGTAAACCTGTTGTCGGTTCATCCAAAATATAGAGTGTACGTCCCGTTGTTTTACGAGAAAGTTCTTTCGCAAGTTTTACACGTTGTGCTTCCCCACCAGAAAGTGTGGTTGCTTGCTGTCCTACTTTTATGTAACCCAATCCTACTTTAATGAGAGTTTCCATTTTATTATGAATAGCGGGAATAGCTTGGAAAAATTCCTCTGCCTTTTCAATTGTCATATCCAGAATATCGGCTATAGACTGTCCTTTGAATTTTATTTCTAGTGTTTCTCGGTTATAGCGTTTTCCTTTACAGACATCGCAAGTAACATAGACATCAGGTAAAAAGTGCATTTCAATTTTGATGACTCCATCACCTTGACACGCTTCGCACCGTCCTCCTTTAACATTAAATGAAAAACGCCCAGCTTTGTAACCGCGGGCTTTTGATTCTGGAAGATCAGCAAACCACTCACGAATCGGTGTAAAAGCACCTGTATAGGTTGCGGGATTAGAGCGTGG
Organism: Bartonella sp. AP11XZML; assembly: GCF_042196445.1. Lineage (NCBI taxonomy): Bacteria > Pseudomonadati > Pseudomonadota > Alphaproteobacteria > Hyphomicrobiales > Bartonellaceae > Bartonella > Bartonella sp. AP11XZML. The sequence goes on along the minus strand of NZ_JBHIQF010000090.1, from coordinate 74,371 downwards.
GGTGCGTCCAATAGGAGACTGGTTGATATCGATGACTTTATCAAGAAATTCTAATCCTTCAATTTTGTCATAGCTGGCAGGGCTGTGATGAGAGCCCATGATATGATGTGATGCTGCTTTGAAAAGCGTTTCAATAAGAAATGTTGATTTTCCTCCTCCAGAAACACCAGTTATGCATGTGAAGGTTCCAAGAGGAATATTCGCATTGATATTTTTTAGGTTATTGCCTTTGGCGCCGATGACTTTAAGTGTTTTCGTTTTTGATATTTTGCGTCGCTCTGTAGGCATTTTAACAGCCATTTTTCCTGAAAGGTATTGGCCTGTGAGAGAGGCTGAATTTTCTATAATTTCCTGCGGTGTTCCTTGCGCTATGATTTCTCCACCATGAACGCCCGCGGCAGGCCCCATATCGACAACATAGTCTGCTGTGAGAATAGCATCTTCATCATGTTCAACAACAATAACTGTATTGCCAAGATTGCGCAAATGGCGCAGCATTTCCAACAGGCGTTCGTTATCGCGTTGGTGTAAACCGATAGATGGTTCATCTAAAATATAAAGAACGCCTGTAAGACCAGAACCAATTTGAGATGCCAACCGAATGCGTTGGCTTTCTCCCCCTGAAAGCGTTCCTGAATTTCGAGACAAGGTAAGATATTCCAATCCTACATGATTTAAAAAAGCCAAACGTTCACGAATTTCTTTTAAAATACGTACGGCGATATTACGTTGTTTTTCTGTGAGATGTTGATGAACATTGGCAAACCAATCATCTGCTTTTAGAATAGAAAGATCTGATATTTGCCCAATATGCATTCCGTTGATTTTTACAGCAAGTGCCTCTGGTTTTAAACGATAACCGTGACAAGCTGGGCAGGGCGAAGAAGACATATAACGTTCGATTTCTTCTCGAGACCAAGCAGAATCGGTTTCTTTCCAGCGTCTCTCCATATTAGGGATGATTCCTTCAAAAGGTTGGGTCATTTTATGCGAACCAGAATTATTTTTATAGATAAAAGAAATTTCATCTCTTTTTGTACCGTAGAGAATAGCCTGTTGTGCTTCATTAGAGAGTTCACACCATTGATCTGTGAGTTTGAAACCGTAAGCTTTTCCTAATGCTTCTAAGGTTTGTTTATAGTAAAGTGAATCTGATTTAGCCCAAGGGGCAATGGCGCCATTCTTGAGGGTAAGATTTTTATTGGGCACAATTTTCAGTGGATCCATTGCTTTTTTTATGCCCAGTCCATCGCAGAGAGGACAGGCGCCAAAAGGATTATTGAACGAAAAAAGGCGTGGTTCAATTTCAGGAATAGAAAAACCCGATACAGGGCAGGAAAACTTTTCTGAAAAAATGAGTCGTTTGTGTGTATCATTTTTTGATTTATGAGCAGATTCCTTTGTCGTTTCTTTTTGTGCTAAGGGTTGGTCTGCCATTTCAGCAATGGCAAGCCCATTTGCTAGCTGTAAACAGGTTTCTATACTATCAGCCAAGCGAGAGGTGATATCCTTCTGTACAACAATGCGGTCTACCACGACATCGATGTCGTGTTTATATTTTTTATCCAGAGGTGGAATATCGGCGATTTCATAGAATTTTCCATCAACTTTAGCGCGTTGAAATCCTCTTTTTAAAAGTTCTGTTAACTCTTTTTTATATTCTCCCTTTCGTCCTCGCACCAAAGGGGCCATAATAAAAATTCGCGTTCCTTCTGATAAGGCCATAATTTGATCCACCATTTGGCTTACTGTCTGGCTTTCAATAGGAAGTCCTGTCACAGGAGAATGAGGAATACCAATACGTGCAAAGAGAAGACGCATGTAATCGTGGATTTCAGTAACGGTACCTACTGTTGAACGAGGATTGCGACTGGTGGTTTTTTGTTCAATGGAGATAGCTGGAGAGAGACCGTCTATGCGGTCGACATCGGGTTTTTGCATGACTTCCAAAAATTGGCGTGCATAGGCTGAAAGGCTTTCGACATAACGGCGTTGTCCTTCAGCGTAAATTGTATCAAACGCTAAGGATGATTTCCCTGATCCAGAAAGTCCTGTTATAACAATGAGTTTATCACGAGGCAGATCGAGATCAATATTTTTAAGGTTATGCTCACGAGCACCGCGAATGGAGATATATTTTTGATGAGTCATACTTTATCCTTGGCATATGTGGCAAAAATTGAGCACCTAAAATGGAATAAAACTGTTTTTTTAGAATTATAATGTGTTTAACTGCTTTAATGCAAAAGGAAGGTATAAGTTTTGTGAAAAAAATACAAATGAGCAGCTTTTTATTCTCTCGTGGTGGAATAAACTATGCGTTTTTATCATCTTTTGTTATAATTACACTGAATACAATATTGGTAAAGGATAGCAATACCCATATTGATGGTCAATTGCGACATGTAAATTGAAGGTCAAGAGGGTTATAACTGTTATAGAACAGAGTATTTTACAAATTAAAATTTTGGAGTTTATGCGATGGCTGGTAGCCTTAATAAAGTTATTTTGATTGGTAATCTTGGTGCGGATCCTGAAATCCGCCGTTTGAATTCTGGTGATCAAGTGGCAAATCTGCGTATTGCTACTTCAGAAAGTTGGCGCGATCGGAATACAAATGAGCGAAAAGAACGCACTGAGTGGCATAGTATTGTTATTTTTAATGAAAACCTTGTCAAAGTTGCAGAGCAATATTTAAAAAAAGGCAGCAAAATTTATATTGAGGGGCAGTTACAGACACGAAAATGGCAAGATCAAAATGGAAATGACCGTTATACAACAGAGATTGTTTTGCAAAAGTACCGTGGCGAATTACAAATGCTTGATGGGCGGGGAGCTGCGAGCGGGGAGCAAGGAGCAAGTCAAGGGGGGAGTTATAGTGGTGGCTTTGCCGATAGTCACTCAAATCAGAGAAATGCTTTTGGTCAAAATAATAATCAATTGGGAGAAAGTTTTTCACACAAATTAGATGATGACGTCCCTTTTTAAGAGTCTTTAAATTGCAGTATTATGATCATTTTATGGTTTGCTTGTTTCAGATTTTTGAAGTTTAGCGAAGTGAAAATTGTTAATTATTATTGGTAATTTAAAATATAAATTAATAACATCTTGAAAAATATTGTTAAATTTCTTTTTTGTCATGGGAGAGAAATTAGCATTTTTGTATATTTTTCGCTATAAATAAAGTGAAATGATTCTTTTTTGAAAGTTTTGAAATTGTGACCGATCTTACTCCACACCCAGAACGTGATGTGCTAACCGGTATTGAACCAATCAGTATTATTGATGAAATGCAACGCTCCTATCTCGATTATGCGATGAGCGTGATTGTTTCACGTGCACTCCCTGATGTCCGTGATGGTCTTAAGCCTGTTCATCGACGTATCCTTCATGCTATGAATGAGATGGGGCTTTCTTTCAATAAGTCGTATCGTAAATCTGCTGGTGTTGTTGGTGAGGTTATGGGGAAATTTCATCCCCATGGTGATGCTTCAATTTACGATGCATTAGTGCGTATGGCGCAGGACTTTTCTTTAAGAAATCCATTAATTGATGGTCAGGGAAATTTTGGTTCCGTTGATGGTGATCCACCCGCGGCTATGCGCTATACTGAGTGTCGTTTAGAAAAAGTTTCAGAAGAACTTTTAGCTGATATTGATAAAGATACTGTTGATTTTCAGGATAATTACGATGGGCGTGAGCGTGAACCGGTTGTCTTACCAGCGCGTTTTCCCAATCTTTTGGTTAATGGGTCAGGGGGAATTGCTGTGGGAATGGCAACCAATATTCCTCCCCATAATCTTGGTGAAGTCGTTGATGGTTGTATCGCTTTGATTGATAATCCCGATATCACACTCGATAAAATAATTGAAATTATTCCTGGTCCGGATTTTCCTACAGGGGGTATTATCCTTGGCCACTCTGGTGTTCGTGCAGCTTATGAAACAGGGCGTGGCTCAATCATTATGCGTGCTAAAGTTGAGATCGAAGAAATTCGCAGTGGTCGACAAGCAATTATTGTGAGTGAGATCCCTTATCAAGTTAATAAGGCAACAATGATTGAGAAAATGGCTGAATTGGTGCGCGATAAACGCATTGAGGGAATCTCTGATTTGCGTGACGAATCTGATCGTGATGGATATCGGGTTGTTATTGAGCTGAAGAAAGATGTTGTTGCGGAAGTTGTTTTAAACCAATTATATCGGTATACGCCGCTACAAACTTCCTTTGGTTGTAATATGGTTGCTTTGAATGGAGGAAAACCCGAACAGATGACGTTGCTTGATATGCTTCGTGCATTTGTTTCTTTTCGGGAAGAAGTTGTCAGTCGGCGAACAAAATATCTTTTGCGTAAAGCGCGTGAGCGAGCACATGTTTTGGTTGGCCTTGCCCTTGCTGTTGCCAATATTGATGAAATTATAGCGCTTATTCGCAAAGCTCCTGATCCGCAGACAGCACGTGCACAGTTAATGGAGCGACGCTGGCCAGCGATGGATGTCGCGCCTTTGATTAAACTTATTGATGATCCTCGTCATATTATTCATGAGGATGGTACTTATAACCTCTCTGAAGAACAGGCGCGTGCTATTTTAGAATTGCGTTTGCAACGATTGACAGCCCTTGGGCGTGATGAAATCGCTGATGAATTGAATAAAATTGGCGTGGATATCGCTGACTATCTTGAGATCTTGGCATCACGCGTACGCATTATGTCTATTGTTAAGGATGAGTTGCGTGCTCTTCGTGAGGAATTTGCAACGCCGCGACGTACCGTATTTGGTTTTGGTAGCGCTGAGATGGAGAGTGAAGATCTGATCGCACCAGAGGATATGGTGGTAACGGTAAGCCATAGTGGCTATATTAAGCGTGTGCCTCTTAATACCTATCGTGCACAGCGACGTGGTGGTAAGGGGCGTTCTGGTATGTCCACGAAGGATGAGGATTTTGTAACGCGGTTGTTTGTTGCCAATACGCATACTCCGGTTCTTTTCTTTTCATCACGTGGGATTGTTTATAAGGAAAAAGTTTGGCGGCTGCCGCTGGGGACACCCCAATCGCGTGGGCGGGCTTTGATCAATATGCTTCCTTTACAACAAGGTGAGCGTATTACAACGATTATGCCTTTGCCTGAAGATGAAGCGAGCTGGAGTGCATTAGATATTATGTTTGCGACAACACGTGGAACTGTGCGTCGTAATAAATTATCAGATTTCGTTCAGGTTAATCGTAATGGTAAAATTGCGATGAAACTTGATGAAGAAGATGAAATTCTTTCTGTTGAAACCTGTACAGAACATGATGATGTTGTTCTAACAACAGCCAATGGACAATGTATCCGTTTTCCAGTTGTTGATGTTCGGGTCTTTGCTGGGCGTAATTCTGTGGGAGTTCGTGGTATCAATTTAGCTAAAGGCGATAAAGTCATTTCGATGACAATTTTAGAGCATGTCGAGGCGACGTCCATTGAGCGTTCTGCTTATATTAAACGTGTAATGAATGAACGGCGTGCTTCTGGTGCAGATGCTGATGTTGAAGATGTTATAACTTTTGATGAAGAAGATGGGGGTGCTGAAACAGAGTTAACAGATGAACGTTATGCAGAACTTCATGCACGTGAACAAATGCTTTTGACAGTGAGTGAGTTTGGTTATGGTAAACGTTCTTCTTCCTATGAGTTCCGGATTTCGGGACGTGGCGGAAAGGGGATTCGCGCAACAGATCCATCTAAAACAGCTGAAATTGGTAAATTAGTAGCGGCTTTTCCGGTGAAGGCGCAAGATCAAATTATGTTGGTATCAGATGGGGGGCAGCTTATTCGTGTCCCTGTTGAGGGAATTCGTACTGCTGGGCGCTCAACTAAGGGAGTCACAATTTTTAATACAGCCAAAGGTGAAAGAGTCGTATCGGTTGAACGTATTTCTGAACCTGAAGATGATACGAGTTCATTAGATGATGAAGGTGAGAAGCATTCTGATACAGTTGATATGAGCGAAGAAAAATAATTTTTAAGAGGAAGGAGTAAAGTCATGAAAATTGCTTTTTACGCGGGTTCTTTTGATCCTCTTACAAATGGTCATCTTGATGTTTTAAAAGGGTGTTTTGTGTTAGCTAATAAGGTGGTCGTCGCTATAGGTATACAGGGTGACAAAAAAGCACTCTTTAGCTTTGAAGAGCGTGTTGGTTTTATTACCCAAGTAGGGAAAGACTTTTTCGGTGCAGATTCTAATCGGTTGCAGGTTCTTTCATTTAATAACCTTCTCATTGACAAGGCACGTGAAGTTGGTGCTTCATTTCTCGTTCGCGGATTGCGTGATGGTACTGATCTTGATTATGAAATGCAAATGGCAGGGATGAATGGCATTCTGGCTCCTGAATTGCAAACTGTTTTTTTGCCCGCAAGTGTTTCTGGGCGTGCGATAACGTCTACATTGGTACGTCAAATTGCCTCTATGGGAGGTGATGTGACACCATTTGTGCCGCCCAATGTTGCACAAGCTTTGCGCTCGAAATTCCAGTCTTTAAAGGAGAATAAGTGTGTCTCGTAGAATTTTTGCTGTTTTGATATGTGTGTTTTGTTTTTTTTCATTGTCCGCTGTCGCTGGTAATTCTAGCCCTGCAAATGATGCAAGTCTTCTTGTTTTATCTCTCAAAGATGGTGATGTCATTATTCGCCTGCGTCCTGATTTGGCACCAAAACATGTTGCGCAAATCAAAAAACTAACAGAGGAAGGGGCCTATAATAATGTTGTTTTTCATCGTGTAATTCCTGGCTTTATGGCGCAAACTGGTGATGTAGAATTTGGAAAAAAAGGCAGTAGAGATTTTGATCTAAAACGCGTTGGTATAGGGGGATCAAATTATCCCAATATACCGGCTGAGTTTTCAAAGCAGCCATTTAAGCGTGGTACTGTTGGGATGGCACGTTCACAAGATCCAGATTCTGCGAATTCTCAGTTCTTCATTTGTTTTGATGATGCTGCTTTTTTAAACGGTCAGTATACGGTTATTGGGGAAGTAATAAAGGGGATGGATGTTGTTGATAAAATTAAAAAAGGTACCACAAGTAATAATGGATCTGTAGAAAATCCTGATGTTATTAATGCTGCTACTTTACAAGTTGAGAAATGAATCAAGGGAGCTTTCCATATGGCTGAGAATAAAAATCCAGAGAATACTTTAATTCTTGAAACAACAAAGGGCAGAGTTGTTATTGATCTTTTTGCTGATTTAGCACCTTGTCATGTTGCACGTATTAAAGAACTTGTCCGTGAAGGTGCTTATGATAATGTTATTTTTCATCGCGTTATTGATGGCTTTATGGCGCAGACTGGAGATGTGCAATTTGGAAAGAAGGATAGTGAAAAATTCAATTTATCACGTGCTGGTATGGGGGGGGCAGAAAAACCAAATTTAACAGCAGAGTTTTCAAATCTTTCTCATAAGCGTGGTACAGTTTCTATGGCGCGTAGTCAGAATCCAAATTCTGCTAACTCTCAATTTTTTATTTGTTTTGCAGATGCTCCGTGGCTTGATCGTCAATATTCTATATGGGGGCAGGTTGTTGAAGGTATGGAAAATGTTGATAAAATTAAACGTGGTGAACCTGTTGCAGATCCAGATTCAATTACCAAAGCCATTATTGCTGCGGATGTAGAATAGTATAAACTATACTGATTTCAATTGTAAGTTTCTAAGAAAAAGTACACTTTTCTGATCAATAAAGGCACACGAAACTCTTTTGTAGTATCACGCTTACCTTTTATAATTTTGAGCTAAGCATTGTCCATATATTTTCTTCAATCGGATCTTCCTGAAGAATATAACGCAACGGATTTGTACAAACACCTGTCAGAATAAGAAAACGCAAAGTCTGTTGTATTATGGTTGTTGTTTGGCAAAGTGTTTTATAAAAAATTCGGCATTTCTCTTCAATCCATTGTCGGTCTTAATGGTTTTATGATGTTACTTTCTTAAGAGAGCGTGTGCTTTTGTTTCTGCTCGTAAATCAACATCCAATCCTAATGCAGAAGCATGTTTGAAACACATATTAAGATGGATAAGAGCTTTACTAGCTCATCCAGTTTTCCTAGCAAGGTGGAAAACCAGCATTTATATATATTGGCGTAATCTTTAAAATAAGAAGACAGTTTAATCTTAGAAGAATATAATAAAGGCGCAGAAGTGAAACAAATGGCTAGTTTTGCCATCTCCTTTTTAATTCAACTTTACTTTTTTAAAAGTATCTAATGCAATATCTTTTAAATAATGAAGATTATGCAGGGACTTACGCTTTTATTTTTCTCGTTTTTTAATAGAGGAATGCTCCAAACGGAATACACTTGTGTTGCGTATTTACGTGTTTTTTTAAGAAGCATTTCTTAGTACATATCAACATTCACTTCCACGATGACATTCATGGCGTGTATAGTTTTAAAGCTATAAATAGTATAAAATCTATTATGCACCACCTTCTTTAAAGCTTATGAAGGAGCAAGCGGGTACCATCATACGCTTTTTCAGCCTCTAATGTTACGATAGAGCTTTTGGTATTTGAGAATCTTTACAAAAAGCATTTTTAGTTTTTTAAAGTATTTTTATTTACACGTTAATTTCTTTTGTGAATTATCTCTAATGCCAAGAGCTATCTCAATATTGTGAGTGGATAAATGATTATGCTCATTTGCGCTTTTATTAAGCGTGAGGATCGCTGTGCCCAGTAGATGAAAAATTTTTATCTGTAAAAGTTAAAGAATATTGTAAGCTGTACAATGCGTTCAAAATTTTCTTCTATGGGTACAAAGTTACTGCTTATGGAAGTATGTGAAGATGAAATTATTGTGATAATAATGTTGCAGTTCTGTTAAGGATAAGCGTAGGTATTTTGAGGTATGATATTATAAGGATTTTACTATTTTTCTAGAGTTAGATTATCACTTTTATTATGGTGATTTCTTAACAAGAAATGTTCTTTTATCTCGTTTAATTTTTGATGCTGGTTACAATATTGAGCGAATCAAAAATTAATTCATAAAGCTTTTGACAATGCTCGTAAGGGGATATCTTTTTTCTTTCTATAGAGATATGCATTGATGGAATCAAAAAGACGAGAGTTATGATAAAGACATTTCATTATAGAAAAATTGCTCAAGATGGGTATGCACGTCGAGGCGAAATTATAACGGGGCGAGGGTGTGTTCGTACACCCGCATTTATGCCTGTTGGGACGGCAGGAACCGTTAAGGCTATGTATATGGATCAAATTCGTGATCTTGGTGCAGATATCATTTTGGGGAATACTTATCATTTAATGTTACGTCCAGGAGCTGAACGTGTTGCGCGTTTAGGAGGATTACATGAATTTTCACGCTGGAGCGGACCTATTTTAACCGATTCTGGTGGCTTTCAGGTTATGTCATTGGCGGGAATCCGTAAAATTACTGAACAAGGTGTGATTTTTCGCTCTTACATTAATGGAGCCTACTATGAAATGAGTCCAGAGCGTTCTATCGAAATTCAAGGACTTCTTGGTGCAGATATCCAGATGCAGTTGGATCAATGTATTGCATTACCCGCAACTGAAAAAGAAATGGAAGAAGCTATGGAACTTTCATTGCGGTGGGCGCTGCGTTGTAAAACAGCTTTTGGAGATCAGCCAGATAAAGCATTGTTTGGGATTGTTCAGGGTGGTGATAATATGAAACTGCGTGAACGTTCTGCTCAAGCATTAAAAGAAATCGATTTAAAAGGTTACGCTATTGGAGGGCTTGCTGTTGGTGAGCCGCAGAGTGTTATGACAGCAGTATTGGATACTACTTGTCCGATTTTACCAGAGGATAAACCACGCTATCTTATGGGAGTAGGGACACCTGATGATATTTTACAAAGTGTTGCTCGTGGTGTTGATATGTTTGATTGTGTTATGCCGACGCGTGCAGGACGTCATGGTTTAGCTTTTACCCGCTTTGGTAGAATTAATTTGCGTAATGCGCGTTATGCAGAAGATCCACTTCCTCTTGATCCACAGTCACTTTGTCCAGCAGCACATGATTATAGTTGTGCTTATTTGCATCATTTGATTAAATCTGGTGAATCTCTTGGGGGGATGTTGTTGACTTGGAATAATCTTTTTTATTATCAACAACTTATGCAGGGAATTCGTGATGCCATTGAGGAAGGCTGTTATGCCGATTTTTGCGCTGAAACGCGTGCTCTATGGGCACAAGGACGCTAAAATATTAATCGTAATATAGCACCTCATTTTTTTATTGAATTTATTCTCGCACTTACAAATTTAGTTAAAAATATGAAATTAGAAACATCTTCCAAAATTATAAAATTTCACTATCTTAAAATATAACAGTGCGGTTTTATAGGGTACATATTCTTTTCTAAGTACTATATAAAAACAGAAACTGTTACTCCGGTACGCGCTACCTGATCCGGAGAAAAACAGTTTTTCTGTTTCTGATGACTGTTTACAGCAACAATGTTAATGAGGCGTTAGCGAACTCTTAAAGAAGTATGAAAATTGTATTTTTATGAGCTACTTTGTGTTTTTTATTACTAAAGGTAAAGAATGGATTATATACAATCGAACAGATAAATTTTTAGAAAATTAAAATAAAACTAAAATAAAATTACAACATTTAAAATGTTGTAATTTTATTTTTTAAGTTTTTATATATAAATATTCTTTAAAATAGATTTATGTAATATTATTTATATAATAAAACTATAGATATTATGTCATAATAAATTAAATATTAATCACGGTAATTGTCATATTTATAAAATAGCAATAAACATACTTATACAAAATTTATTATATTTGTTTTTTGCTTTGTTTATAGAATTTATCTGAAAATAATCATAATATATTTACGTGAATATTTTAATTTACAGATAGTGAGTTAGATATTTGATGCGATTCCTCTGTTAGATGAGGGAGGGGTAAAGATGTCTAAAAGAGGGTATTTAATAAATCTAGAAACCAAGCACTATTATCATGAGAATTTTTAAAAGACTCTATAATCATTTATAAGAATGGCCTAAAGTTGAAATTATAGCTTATCGATTTGGGGGATCTGTATTCAGGTAGCAAAATAAAGCAACAATAATTTTGGGGGAGAAGTTTTATCTTTGTATCAAGATAATGATGAGATATTATTCACTTGTTTGAAATGCATTCTTCGGCAAATTTTAGAATTATTTATAGGATATAGTATATCGTTGCAAAATAAAGTTTTCACTGTAAAATTACAATGGCTGAAAAGAGGAGACAAAGTTTATTATCTGGCAGATCTGATAAAAATAGGTGAATACGTCTGTGACCTTGAGGTTTTCAAAGGTTTTTCATTAAAGAATCTTACTTAAAACTCCATAAAATGCTTTATATATCAAAATATTTCTAAAACTTTATTGGGGACTATTGGGCATACGTATAACAATGTTTTGAATTTTTGTTTGTGTGTATTACAGATATCTACGGTTAAAACTCCTATCCAGAAGTGATGATATGAGGGATTCTTATCAACAAAAGGTTCTTGCATTGGGAATTGATTCGAGAATACGGCGTTTAATAATTTTTGCTCTTGCTGTGGGGAGTTTTGCTATTGGTACTGCAGAGTTTGTCGCAATGGGGCTATTACCAGAGATGGCACGAAGTTCCTATGTTGATATTCCTACCGCTGGTCAATATATTTCTGCTTATGCATTAGGAGTTGTGATTGGAGCACCTCTTTTAGCTGTGGCAACAGCTCAGGTATCACGCAAAACTGTTTTGATAGGATTGATGCTTTTTTATGCTTTAGCAAATATTGCTAGTGCCTTTTTTTCTTATTTTAGCATATTAGTAGTATTACGCTTTCTCAGTGGACTTCCCCATGGAATCTATTTTGGACTTGCGGCTATGGTTGCTTCTTCAATGGTAGAAATGAAAGAACGTTCTAAAGCTGTTGGATATGTTATGCTTGGCTTAACAATTGCAACCGTTTTGGGAGCACCCAGTGCTACTTGGATTGGTCAACTTATTGGTTGGCAGATTGCTTTTGTCCTTGTGGGGATGATCGCTTTATTATGTTGTTTGCTTATTTGGAATTTTTTTCCTTGTGATTCAAGTTTTCCAAAAACGAATCCTTTGCAAGAAATGGGTGTATTAAAGCAAAAGCAGGTGTGGCTTCTTTTGTTGATGGTGTCGGTGGGAGCGTCAGGATTATTTTCTGTTTTCACTTATATCAAGCCAACATTAATGCATATTTCTGGTGTTTCACTTGAGTGGGTACCATTTATTATGCCGTTAGTTGGATTGGGAATGGTGATAGGAAATCTCTTGGGGCCTAAATTAGCTGTTAAAATTGGCATTTCACCGATGATATTTTTCTCTATGCTTTGGAGCGTATTTGTTTTTTTTCTTTTTTTCTTTTTATCCTATGCTCCGTTAACAGCGGCAATAGGATGCTTTTTTGTTGGAACTTCTTTTGCTGCTATGCCTTCTATACAAACAAAAATTATGGATGTTGCACTACAGGGACAGATTTTGGCAGGAGCATTAATGCAGTCTGCTTTTAATATTGCCAACGCTCTTGGTGCTGAATCTGGAGCATTAGTTTTAAAATTGGGCTATAGTTATGAATATACAGCTGTTTTAGGAAGTGTTCTAACTTTGTGTGGATTAATGGTTTTTTGCATCTCATGGTATATGGAGAAGCATGCTTAATGTTTTTCATTTTTTAAATGAAGAAGGAATTTTTATATTTATTTTTAGTTGTTGGAATGTCCTGTTGGGTTTTTCAATATGAAGTAAGAAATGCGCAGTGCTAATGGAATAGCAAGACAAAATAAAAGACCCATGAGCACTATAAGAAGAGTTTTTGCTGCTAAGATCATTCCTATTGTTCCTCCAGGATTAAAGAGGCCTGCAAGATTGGTGATGACTCCTGCTAGAGTTGCACTTAAGGCCGCTGAAAATAGTTGTACAGAGGTAAGGGATTCACTGGCACGGAGAGCATCTTCATCATTTGCACATTGTAAGATCCTTGTGAGCAAATGTGGCCATGCTATGCCCGCACTGATTCCAATAGAAAACAGTGCTAAGCAAATAATAAAAATATATTCAAGCGCGGAAACTTCTGTTGGGATGAGCCATAAAAGAATCATTATGCCTAACAGTTTTAATAGGGGCGAGTATACAATGATGTTGCGAATTTTTTTTGTGGAGAGACCAGCACTTGAGATGGCTCCACATGTCCACCCTAGGCTCATAAGTGCTGCTATATAACCAGCAATAAGTGGAGCTTGCCCATGAAGCTCTTGAAGAAAAAGTGGAAAATAAAGTTCTATACTGTATACGACTGTTGTCATAACGAGTATCAATGCGTAAACAGAAAAGATTTCAGAAGAGAAAGAAAAGGATTTGCGGGGCAACATAGGATGAGGGGTAGATGATTCGATTTTTGCTAGAACAAAGAGAAGACTAAGTCCGATAACTAATCCGCAAATTTTTGCTATTGTAGACTCCATAGCCCCTCCAACAGAAATAATAAAAATCAATAAGGTGAGTGTGAAAAGCTGGAGAAGAGGAAGAGGGGGTGTTGGAACATCGTTTTCATTCTTTTTTGGTAAAAATTTAAAGGCGATGAGTGAGAAAAATATAGCTAATACGCCAATGATCAAAAAGGATGCTCGCCATAGGCCATAATATACAGAAAGCCCCCCGATTGCTGGTCCTAACAAGGTTGATATTCCCCACATTCCAGAGATAATACTTAATGCATGTGACCATAAAGATGGGCTGAAAACAATCCGTACCATGGAATAGGATAGGGATAACAAAGAACCACTTCCAAATCCTTGAATAAAGCGTCCTATTAAAAACAATGGCATAGATGAAGAAATGCTGCACATAAAAGTGCCTAGGGTGAAGATAAGTCCAGAAATAACATACGCATTGCGAGGACCTAATTTCCCTAATATTTTTGTTGCAAGTGAAGTACCCACGAGTGAAGCTGTAATAAAGACAGTAGCCACCCAAGAATAATATATTTCACTGCCAATATGATTCATAAGAGAGGGTAAAATAGTAATAACAATATAAACGTTGGTGGCGTGTAACACAACTCCACCTGTAAACGTTAAAAAGCAAAGACCATTTTTACCCAATAAAAGCGCAGACCAGCCCTGTTTTTTCACTGTTGTTTGCTATTTAATAAAAATCTATCCTCTTTTTACTTATAAGGTACTTCTTTGAATTTGCCAAGAGAAATTCAAAGCTCTGTTTAGAGCTTTGAATTTTAATTTAAGTAATAATTTAATTGCCCATTGCTTTTTTGAGATTCTCATCAATTTTATCGAGGAAATCTGTTGTAGAAAGCCACTTTTGTTTAGGCCCAATCAAAAGTGCGAGATCTTTGGTCATAAAACCTTCTTCGACGGTTTTAATACAAACTTCTTCCAATGTCGTGGAAAAGTTTTTTAACTTCTCATTGTTATCTAGTTTAGCACGGTGCGCTAGTCCACGCGTCCATGCAAAAATAGATGCAATAGAGTTCGTTGATGTTTCTTCATTCTTTTGATGCTGACGATAATGGCGTGTTACGGTGCCGTGTGCTGCCTCTGCTTCAACAATTTTGCCGTCAGGTGTCATGAGAACAGAAGTCATGAGACCCAGAGAACCAAAGCCTTGGGCAACAATATCAGATTGGACATCACCATCATAGTTTTTACATGCCCATACGTATCCACCTGACCACTTTAATGCAGAAGCAACCATATCATCAATAAGACGGTGTTCGTAATATAATTTACGGTTTTCAAATTCAGTTTTAAATTCCGTATCAAATATTTCTTGAAAGATATCTTTAAAACGACCATCGTAAGTTTTTAGAATGGTATTTTTTGTTGAAAGATAAACTGGAACATTCCGTTGTAGTCCATAATTAAAGGATGCGCGGGCAAAATCACGAATTGACTCATCAAGGTTATACATAGCCATGGCAACCCCTGCGCTTGGAGCATCAAAAACATCATGTTCAATAACTTGATTATCATCACCGACAAATTTAATACTTAATTTCCCTTTTCCTGGAAATTTAAAATCTGTTGCCTTGTATTGATCACCAAAAGCGTGACGTCCGATAATAATTGGCTTTGTCCAGTTAGGAACAAGGCGAGGGACATTTTTACAGATAATGGGTTCGCGAAAAATGACTCCTCCTAAAATATTGCGGATTGTGCCATTAGGTGATTTCCACATTTTTTTTAGGTTAAATTCTTTAACGCGTGCCTCATCAGGTGTAATGGTTGCGCATTTTATACCAACCCCATATTTTTTGATAGCATTGGCAGAATCGATAGTTACCTGATCATTGGTTGCATCACGATTTACGACGGAAAGATCATAATATTTTAGATCAACGTCGAGGTAGGGATGGATTAATTTATCTTTGATATATTTCCAGATGATGCGGGTCATCTCATCCCCATCAAGTTCAACAACGGGGTTTTCTACTTTGATCTTTACCATTAGAAATCCTTTTTCTTTTAAGCGATACTACTTGTATAACACTTTCAAGTTTATAATGAAAAGTAAAAACAAGGGAAAAAAGCATTCAAATATGAGCTTTTAGAATATATTATCAATAGAGTGTAAAATTTTGTTGGAGGGTTTAATTTTTGAAAAGAAGTGATGTGTTTGCAAATCTATAATTATTCTATGATTGATGAAGAATCTGTTTAATAGATAAGGTAGTTAGATCACCGGGGGACGGGGATTATGCATTTTTATTATCAGAGATTCCATTTAATAAGTTGATCGTATTCTGAATTATAGTTTCTTGATTTGTTGTGTTAGGTGAATAAGAAACTATTTTTATATTGCTATTTCAATTCTAAGCTTATGGTCTGTTTGTTTATAAAAAGTTTAATGTGATAACAAAGGCACTGTAATTAGAAATGATTCATATGAAATGCGTTTGGGATAAACTTCAATTTTGAAGGTTGGAAAAAACGTATAAATGATGCGGCTGGTTTTAATTTAAAAATTAACAGCAGACGCGAAAATATGACTTATAAATTACCGTATCGCGAGCTAGAATCTTCTAATTCTTATGTTTTATCGATTCTTATTGTTATTAACTATGCGCAGTAAAGCACTATCCTCGAAATGCAACAAAGAAATTAATCACCTAATGATTCTTGTATCCTTTTTACGAAGAGATTCCTTTTAAAATCTTATTCCCTCATTTTTATTTATGCATCCCTCATTTTTAAAAACACAAATAAAATGAATATATTACACATAGAAAAAAGAAACATGGTACGCCCAAGGGGAATCGAACCCCTGTTTCCGCCGTGAAAGGGCGATGTCCTAACCGCTAGACGATGGGCGCAAACCAATGATGAGGCTTATAGAGAGGATCTTTTTACTTCGCAAGCCCTCTGTGTCATTTTTTTTGAAAAAAGTGTGTTTTATTGAATAATTTTTGAGCGATTCCTGTTTAGATCATTTTATTTTCTAAGATTTTTTGTAGAAAAAATATAAAGTTATCATGATTGATAGAAAATTTTGATGTGGGTATCATCTCAGGGAATGATATTTTCAGTTTGAGGAGTAGGCAAAAATGATCAAAAACAGCATTTTTATGTATTTATTTTTTGCATATTTTATCGCTTGTTATCTTTGCTCACCACATGAGAATATTATTTAACTTGCTTGAAAGAGCCTTTATACAGAAGATTTCTCATTTGAGCTTATCATAAAGCAAAAACTGTATAATTTATGAAGTAGAAAGACAATATTTATTACCAAATTAACAAATAATACCAATCATACAAAAGTTTTTTTGATGAATAATCCATAGATTATTTGCAGTTTAACAAAATATAAATAGATATCTGTATGCTAAAAATGAAAATATTAAATCAATTTTTATAGAATATATGAAGAAAATATTTTTTTATATTTACTTTTACATGTCTGTAAAATTTTTAAAATTAAAAACCATTCATTTTCTCTTTTACATATTGAGAAGGTTCTTGATTTGAAAATGAATTAGTGTGGATAAAGGGTAGATTGAGTTTTTTCTCATTTCAATTCGCTAGTTTTTTAAAGAGGTGGCAATAAGTTGAGATAAAATATTCGAATTTTGCAAATTTATTCTCCATATTTATAATATTTCAGAATTAGGGTGTGCGCATATTAAGTCTTGTTTTTTACTTTAATGTAAGGTTCTATTTTGATATATGAGTGCGTTAAGATTTTTGCATTAAAGATTTATAGTTAAAGCTATGGAATGGTAGGAAGGAATGTGTTATCATTTACTGATCTACTTTCATTTTATCCATTCCCTAATTTATCATATGAAAGAATGTTTTTTGTTCCATACTTGTTGATTTAGAAGAGATGTTTTTATTCTTTCTTACCAAGTCTTCAATATTCTTTAACTTGTTATTGATTATTTTTTAGAACTTTTTTTATGGAAACTTGCATTTATCTGTTTTACAGATTTTCATTCTGAATTAGATATTTTATAAAGATTCTGAAATCTTTGAAGACAATAAATATTATATTTTTAGGAATGTTGATTGAACAAGCGGGGATAATTCTATTAGAGAAAATGAAATAAATAGAGCAGGGTATTTCTTTTGTTCTTATGAACATAAGTACTTTTTGTGTTGATTGGCACATCATTTAAACGATTTTTCAATGAAGATAGGGATCAGTGGTTAATAATGGCAGAATCTTTAAAGGTTGGTGTTGCGGGACTTGGTACAGTTGGTACTTCAGTTGTTCGAATTCTATGTGAAAAAGCGAATAGTTTAGCTTGTCAATGTGGGCGATTCATCAAAGTTGTTGCTGTTAGTGCGCGTGATAAAGGTCGCAATCGTGGAATTGATCTTAGTGATATAAAATGGTTTGATTCACCTGTGGAGTTGGCTGCTTCTGATGAGATTGATGTTTTTGTAGAGTTAATTGGTGGTGAATTGGATGTGGTGTATACCGCTGTTAAGAGAGCGCTTGAGGCGGGACATCATGTTGTAACAGCCAATAAAGCTCTTCTTGCTCGACATGGAGTAGAGCTGGCTATAATTGCAGAAAAAAAAGGTGTTTTTCTTCATTTTGAAGCAGCTGTTGCAGGGGGGATTCCTGTTATCAAAGCGATGAGAGAATCACTTGTTAGTAATCGCATATCGCGAATTTATGGTATTCTCAATGGAACCTGTAATTATATATTAACACGTATGTTTACGGAAGGTCTTTCATTTAAAGATTGTTTAGCAGATGCACAGAGACTTGGGTATGCTGAAGCAGATCCAAGTTTTGATATTGAGGGAAATGATACTGCTCATAAATTAGCTTTGTTGACAAGCTTGGCATTTGGAACTGCTGTTTCGTTAGATGATGTTTATGTTGAAGGAATTCATAATATTTCGCAAATTGATATTCGAGCAGCTGATGAATTGGGGTATCGGATTAAGCTTTTAGGGGTTGCATTAAAAACGGATTCTGGAATAGAGCAACGCGTTCATCCAACAATGGTACCAACATCCTCAATGATTGCACAGATAAATGGTGTAACCAATGCTCTTTCTATTCAAAGTGATTTATTAGGTGAATTACTGTTTTCTGGTCCTGGCGCCGGAGGAAAGGCAACAGCATCAGCCGTTATTGGTGATTTGGCTGATATAGCAAAAGCACGTTCTGGTTTTCAGTATGCACCTGTTTTAAGACGTCCAGCATTAGAACTTGCTCCTCATAAAAAAGCACGTATTTCGCATCATGCAGGTGGTTATTTTATTCGTTTAAATGTTCATGATCGTACTGGTGTTTTTGCCGCGGTCGCAAGGCATATGGCTGATAATCACATCTCATTGGAGTCGATTGTTCAAAGATCTTTTGTAGAAGATCAAATTGAAAAAACAATTATTTTAATTACGCACGAAACAACAGAGGTGAATGTACGACAGGCACTTGCAGAAATTGAAAAAGATGGACATCTTGTTGCAAAATCTCAATTTATTCGTATTGAACCTATGGCAAAGAATTGATAACTTTCTTGATAATAAAAAAGCACGCTTGAGTTCTTTTATCTCTTGTGGAAAATTTTCATCTTTGCCAAAAAACTTTATTCTTAGTATTTAATAAGGACTCATATTTTTTCTGGTATTCATTCGGTAGGATTTTTTCATATGCCCACAACTCAGAAGATTTTAAATGGACTTGATCGTATTTTGACGCTTGAATTGGTACGTGTTACTGAACGTGCTGCTGTTGCTGCTGCACGCTGGCGCGGACGTGGCGATGAAAAGGCAGCGGATCAAGCTGCTGTAGATGCAATGCGGCAGGAACTTAATCGATTGCCTATTGATGGTACAGTGGTGATTGGTGAAGGTGAGCGGGATGAAGCGCCTATGCTTTATATTGGAGAAAAAGTAGGTCTTCAAAGTGGATTGGCGATCGATATTGCACTTGATCCACTAGAGGGAACAACACTTTGTGCTAAAAATATTGCCAATTCTTTGGCAGTAGTTGCAATTGCTGAAAAGGGTAATCTCCTTTATGCACCTGATGTTTATATGAACAAAATTGCTATTGGTCCTGGTTATCCAAAGGGAGTAGTCGATATAGATGCTTGTCCTACCGATAATATACATGCTCTTGCGAAGGCTAAAGGAGTGACTGTTAATCAGATTGTTGTTTGTATTATGGATAGACCTCGTCATGAAAAATTGGTTAATGAAGTACGAGCGACAGGGGCGTCGATTCGCTTGATTGGGGATGGAGATGTGGCTGCTGTTATTGATACAACTGATCCAGAAGAAACAGGTATTGATATCTATATGGGGATTGGTGGAGCACCTGAAGGTGTCTTAGCTTCTGCTGCTTTACGCTGTATTGGAGGACAGATGCAAGGTCGTTTGCTGCTAGATACAGAAGAGAAAATTGCTCGTGCAGCTAAAATGGGGATTAGTGATCCCAATAAGGTTTATACAATGGAAGAAATGGCAAAGGGTGATGTTTTGTTTTCAGCAACAGGGGTGACAGATGGCAATATGCTTTCTGGTGTTAAATTTACATCTCGTTACATTCAAACGGAAACTCTCGTAATGCGCTCCCATACGGGTACAGTCCGTAATATTAAAGCGCAGCATAGAGATCATTCAAAATTTGATTAATGTTTTCTTTTTTGTCACTAAAAATAGAGGGAGTTTTTCTAGGAAAAACGCTTCCATGAATCTACTTTCATGGAAGCGTTTATAGATATGAGAATACCTTAAATATTATGAGAGCTGGACAGAATGTACCCAGCCATTTTTATCTTCTATGTTCCCTTTTTGAATGCCAACCAATTGTGTACGAAGCTGCTTTGTAACTTCTCCAACTGTTTCATTTCCAATAATAAATTCTCCCCCTTTATATCTAAAACGACCAATTGATGTGACAACGGCAGCTGTACCACAAGCAAAGGCTTCTTTAAGGTGTCCACTCTTTGCATCTTCTTGAAGCGCTGTAAAAGAATAAGGACGCTCTTCTATTTTTAATCCCATTTGTTGAGCTAACCTTAAGATTGAATCACGGGTTATCCCTGGAAGGATAGTTCCATTAAGAGGGGGGGTTACAAGTGTATTATTGTCCATAATAAAGCAGACATTCATACCACCAAGTTCTTCAATCCATTTATGTTCAATCATATCAAGGAAGAGTACTTGGCTACAATTATTTTCAGTTGCAGTTTTTTGTGCAAGTAAGCTTGCTGCATAGTTTCCACCACATTTGGCAGCCCCTGTTCCTCTTGGACCGGCACGACTATAATCTGTTTCAATCCAGACGCTGACAGATTTTTCTTCTCCTTTGAAATAGGATTCAACTGGAGAGGCTATGACACAAAAAAGATATTCTTGAGAAGGGCGGACTCCCAAAAAGTTTTCATTGCCAAACATAAATGGACGGATATAGAGGCTAGCGTTGGGCTGATCAGAGACCCATTTTTGATCAATCTTTACTAATTGATGAACGGCATCCAGAAAAATATCTTTTGGCAATTCTGGCATAGCTAAACGCCTCGCTGATTCTATAAAGCGTTGTGCATTGGCATCAGGACGGAAGAGCAAGATGCGTCCATCTTTTGCACGATATGCTTTTAAACCCTCAAAAATTTCCTGTCCGTAATGTAAAACGGTACTTGCAGGGTTAATTTCTAAAGCTTTGTATTGAGAAATGATGGCATTGTGCCAGCCTTTGTCTTCAGTCCATTGAATAGTACACATGTGGTCTGTAAAAAATTGACCAAAACCGGGACTTTTTAAAATTTCTTCATATTTTTCTTCTGACAGAGGAGATGGGTGTTTTTCTATTTTAAAGGGAAGCGATGATATGGGAGATTTCATAAAAAACCTTTTGAGTATGTTTCATTTTTATTAATAAAAATAATGAAATATTTTGATTATAACTCTATTATTAACAAAACCTTTGTGTCAATGTTTTATTATAGAATACAAAGGGGTTTATTATAGAATTCAAAGGCTAGAGTAGGGTAGATATTTTAATTCTATCCTCGCTTCTTTTTCTCAACTTTATGAAGTAAACTGGAACTTTTGTCTATAATTATCGTTTTCTCACAATAAGTATCTGAATAATTTCATATATGCATATTTTCTAGAAATTTAAAGGTAAGGGAATTGAGAAAAGGAATCCACTATGATTGATAAAAATTATCACACATATGAAGAACGTATGGCCGCAGAAAGAAGAGGTCGTGAACAACCTGTTTCAATCGCTAAGGGTATTTTTGCTATTCTTCTTGCGATGGTTATTATCTGGTTTATTTTTGGTTTTTTAGGATCTTTTTTTGCAAAATCTCCTGAACATAGTTCGCGTTATAATACCCCAGAAACTAGCCAAAGTGTAACAACGCCCAAAAAAGATTTAAATTCACTTCCTCCTGTACCTTATACCTATAAGGGTACGGAGTAATTTTTTCGTAAATATAATCTTTTAGATAGGGCGAAAATCGACGTAGATTAAGGAATAAAGTCAGCACAAAGACATAAAAAAGAGAGGAATGATTATAATTTCTGAAGTTTTTGATAAGTAATTAAATGGTATGGAAATAAATAATGCAACGGTTGTTAAAACCGTTGCATTATTGGTTTAGCGTGTGATGAAGCAGCTTCCACCAGAACTTTTAATGGATTCACAAAGGATTATGGCTTCATTACGGTCTTGCGCTTGAATCCGAACACGGTAATAAGTACCTTTTCCTGGTATAAAAGCGGATTGAATATTTAAAGAACGGGCACCGATAAGGAATCCAAATTTAGATTTCATATTTTTTAAAGAATTTCTAGCGAGCTCATACGTTGGTTGAGATGCAAGTTGTACGTAATAACTTTCTGAATTTTGTGCTACGACTCTGTTTGGTGATATGGGGCGAGACGCGGCTGGTGTTTCAACTTGTGTATTTCTTTCTGCATGGGAAGGGATAGGGATAAATTTTTCTTCAATATTTGAGCTAGAATTATTTTCTGCGATTATTTTATCAATATTATTTTTGAGATCATGATCTCTTTCTTGGTCGTTTATATCAGAATCATGCGACGAAACAAGGGACGAATCTTGAAGTTCATTAGAAGTTTGATCAATGCTTTCTTCAGATTGAGCAGCAGTTTTGCTGTTTGTTTGATGCGCGGGGACTAGTGTAACTGTACCATCTTGATTGACAATAACAGTTTGTACTTCTCGCATTGGAATAGTATGATTTATGGCTTCTGTGACTGCATCTTCAACATCAGATTCATTTAAAGACGATGAGGAAACGCTTGAAGATTCTTCAGGGTTTAATTCTTTTAAATTTTCAGGTTGTTCAGAGTTATCAATAAGAAATTGTTGTGTATTTTCTTGTTTCTCATTTTGTTCAGTTGTTTGTTTATAGATATCTAAATTATGTGCAACATCATTTTTCGTTTCAGTTGTTTCTGGTTTGAATTTAAAAGGCGTATTATCAGCGTGGATAATGACCGTTTCTTCATTTTTTTGTGATGGCATAAAAAAATGAGAATAACCAGCAAACCCAAGTCCTATTAAAATAAGTATAAAAAAACCTTTAATGAAAGTTTTACCAAAAATAAAACTTTTTAAGGGAGGAGGAGCTGATGGAGGTGTGGGAACCTCATCTGAGTTTGTGTATGATGAATTCTCGCTAAAAGTGGGAAAATTATATTCCATATTGGCAGAAGAAAAATAGTCGGAATTTTGTTCTTTAGAGTTTATATAAACACCTTCTTTTGAATTTTGCATAGACTGATGAAAAACTTCACTAAAAACCTCATTTTTCTGTTGTTTTTGAGAAAAATTATCCGTTGGGACATTCCCTACATTGAGTACATCAGCAAATTCTTCTTCTAAACCACCATTAGTTGGCACATCATATTCTGGTGCTTCATACGGGACTTCTGGAACCATAATAGGACCAGTTTTTTCTACGATTTCCTCTGAAAATTTATAAGTATCAACATTGGGAGGGGGAGTATCTCTGTGCGTATAGTTATGGGCAAAAAAGCCATCCGTTTGTTTTGTATTTAAAGAGGGGGATGAGGAAAGAAACTCATCTAAATTATTTTCATTATATGAAATTTCTCTATTTGGGTTAGAGGCACCTTCGGCGTTATTGATGTATTGGGCTCGAGCCTCATCATATATCGGAACTTTTTCGCCATAAGTTTCTTGTTGTGAGGGGTTTTCTGCAAAAAAATGGGGATAATTGATTGTATGATCTTCTTGTGAAGCCCCCTTTAAATAAGATTGTCTATCAACTGGTGGAGAATCTAAAGGTGAGGAGAAGGTACTTGTTGTTTGATTTCTTGCAGTGTTTTGTCTTTCTGACACAAGATTAGAAGATGAGAAAAACTCATTTTCCTCTGTAGAAGAGGAGACATCAGGATAATCTTTTTTAATCCAAATTTCTTGATCAGCTGAAATTTTATAGGGATGGTTTATAGGAGTGTCATAGAGGTTTTGATTGTCCTCATAAGTTTTTTGTATATTCGTAGTCTCAGGTTGTTGTGAATTTATTTGTGAAAAACGATTGGTTTGTTCAACATCTTCTGGCGTCTCTCTCTTATTTTCGTGCCTTTCAGATTTATCAAAAAAGAAATTTTCTGATTCTGATTGTGACATAAGATTACTTTTTTCAAGAAAAGGATCTGCACTGGTTGCTGTTTTTTTCTGTTGATGTGATTGATTCTTTGGGATTGGTAATGGAGAAAGCTCATCTAAAATTTGTTCTTCATCATGACTGCTAGGTGAAGAATATTTCTCTTCAGATAAATTATTTTGTTTTGAATGGTTGAAAGAAGAAGATTGTGCAATATCTGAGGCTGTTGCGTTGCTGGTTGCATGCAAGTCCCATTGTTTTTTTTGATCATCAAACGGTAAGTCATGTGCTAAATTATTTTCAAGTTCCTCTTCTAGAAAGGACAAATCAAAATCATCATCATGGGATGATATTTCGGGGTGAGATGTTGATCGTTCTGTTTTTAAAGAAGATTGCTCATTTTTGTTTCCGCTTTGTTTGTGCGGATTAAAAATGCGCGTAAGCCTTTCTAAAGGATCATGGTGTTCATGATCGTGTTTTGTTTCGTGTAGATTTTTGCGATCGTTATCGCTCATAGCTTTTCTCACATGGTGGTTTGCACTTACGTGCAATCAATGGTTGATTTTGATTTGTTATATTAAAATTATAAATTTTCCCCCTCTCATGCAATGATACATGAAAAAGTTTATCAATAGAGTACCTATTGTATGTATTTATAGAACTTTTTCAACGCATTTCTATGGGTGCTTCGACTCCTATGATGGTAAGCCCTGATGATAAAATATTGATAACAGCTTGTATCAATCCTAATCTTGCAAAGGATAACTCTTTATCATCAGGTTGAATAAAGCGTAAATTGAGATTTTCACTCCCTTTATTCCAATGGGTGTGAAAGCTGGAGGCAAGGTCATAAAGGTAAAACGCTAATCGATGCGGTTCTTTATGAATTACGGCCTGTTCAATGATACGTGGATATTCAGAAAGTTTGCGTATTAACAATATTTCATGGTCATCTGTTAATCGATGAAGATGGGCAATCAATGTATTATTTGAAAAGCTTTTAATATGAAGCGCTTCTTGTGCTTGACGAAAGACTGAGTGACAACGTGCACTTGCATATTGTACGTAAAAGATGGGGTTATCTTTTGATTGTTCTGTTACTTTTGCAAAATCAAAATCAAGAGGTGCTTCACACTTACGGTATAGCATCATAAAACGCACAGGATCACGCCCAACCTCTTCGACAACATCCCGTAGAGTGACAAAAGATCCTGCTCTTTTTGACATGCGTACAGGATGACCGTTGCGAAAAAGTTTTACCAATTGACACAAGAAGACACTTAATTTAGCTTTATCCCCAGAAATTGCTTTTGCCATTGCCTCTAGCCGCTTTACATAGCCAGCATGGTCTGCGCCTAGAATATAAATCATTTCATCAAAATGACGATTAAATTTATCCCGAAAATAAGCAACATCAGCAGCAAAATAAGTGTAAGAACCGTCAGATTTGACTAAAACACGGTCTTGGTCATCACCGACATTTGTTGAACGGAACAAAGTTTGTTCGCTTGGTTCCCAGTCTTCTGTATTTTGTCCTTTGGGAGGGGGGAGTTTTCCTTTGTAGATATAACCATTTAAAGTGAGGTCGTTGATGGTGTTACGAATGGCGCGTGCATTATCTGCATAAAGCATTCGCTCAGAGAAAAAGATATCATGATAAATATTAAGAGCAGCCAAATCTTCGCGAATCATGGACATCATTGCATGAATTGCACGTTCTTTCACAAGAGATAAGGTTTCATCTTTATCCATCGTGAGGAGTTGGTCACCAAACTCTTGAGCAAGCGATTGACCCAATGGTATCAAGTATTCTCCAGGATAGAGTCCTTCTGGAATTTCATTAATTTCTTGCCCAAGAGCTTCACGATAGCGCAATAGTACCGAATGGGCGAGGACTTCGATTTGTTGACCCGCATCATTGATATAATACTCTTTTGTAATGTTATAGCCCGTAAATTGTAGCAAATTGGAGAGAACATCCCCAACAACTGCTCCGCGGCAGTGTCCTACATGCATTGGTCCAGTGGGATTTGCTGAGACATATTCAACATTGACGCATTTTCCTTGTCCCATTGGAATACGACCATAAGAAGTGCCTAATTCAAGCATAGATTTTATAGCATCTTGCCAAAACAATTTTGTAAGCTTTATGTTTATAAAACCAGGACCGGCAACATCTATATTTTCGATAGAGGAATCATTTTTAAGAAGTTCTATGATTTTATCTGCAAGTGCACGTGGATTGATTCCAATAGATTTTGCAAGCACCATAGCAGCATTGGTTGATAAATGACCGTGGGAGGAATCACGCGGAGGATCAACAGTGATTTTTGATAAATCTAGATCTTCTCCATTTTTTCCTTTTATATCAGATAATTCAATTGATCTCTTAATTTTTTTTTCGAAGTTTTTAAAGATATTCATATTTAGCTTCCATGATGATGCCAAAAGCCATTAAACGAAATTATCTATATGGTCAAATAAACGCTGATATTCACGTAGAGCGTAGTGATCCGTCATGCCTGAAAGAAAGTCAGCAATCAAACGTGCTAACTCTTGATTTTTTAAGTGCACTGTTTTGCTCTGCCAACTTTCAGGCATTGTATTTGGATTTTCATAATAACAATTGAATAATTTTTGTACAATGCATTTTGCTGTATTGCGACGACTAAGAACTTGTTCATGGTAGTAAAGATTTTTAAATAAAAAGTTTTTTAGTTCTTTTTCATAAACGGTCATTGTCGGTGAAAAGGTGACAATGGTTTGTTTTGCTTGGTGAATATCGTTTATGCTTGTTGGTTTGATTCGTGCTAAATTTTCTTGTGATTGTTTGATAACATCTTCAACCATGGTTGTTATTTGTCTTCGTACAAGTGTGTAACCGCGACGCGCTTGGTCGAGGTGGGGATGCTCATCTGTTATATCTTTTAATATTGCTGCTGTTAGTGAAACATGTTCAAATTGATCAAGTGTTAAAAATTGCGAACGTAGACCATCATCAATATCATGCGCATTGTATGCGATATCATCTGCAATAGCAGCACATTGCGCTTCTAGTCCTGCAAAACAATCAAGTGCAAGGTCTTGTTTCGCATTGTATTGTAAAATATCGATAGGAACCTCCTTATTCTTCGCGTAAGGACCTAAAAGGGGGCCATTATGCTTTACAAGTCCTTCGAGGGTTTCCCATGTAAGGTTAAGTCCATCAAAATTTGCATAGCGCTGTTCTAGTTTTGTGACAATGCGTAATGCTTGTGCATTATGGTCAAAGCCGCCATAGGGTGTCATGGCTTCATTAAGAGCATCTTCTCCTGCATGGCCAAAGGGTGTGTGTCCAAAGTCGTGAACAAGGGCAATGGCTTCGGCAAGGTCTTCATCAAGACACAGGGCGCGGGCTAATGTTCGTGCAATTTGAGAAACCTCTATGGAATGGGTTAGGCGAGTACGGTAATGATCGCTTTCATCAGCAATAAACACTTGCGTTTTATGTTTAAGACGTCGAAATGCATTAGAATGGATAATACGATCTCTATCTCGTTGAAAAAGTGAGCGTGTGGTGCTCATCGTTTCATGGTATAATCGACCACGGCTTGTTTGTGGATGAGCACTGTATACTGCTCGAGATTGGTAATTGAAGTTGATATTGCCTATATCCATTGCAAGCTGTCTATTATCATCTTAAAATTGAGAGTGGTTTATGAGAAATAAACTGCTCTTTGAGTGTAGGATACTCTTTCTTGATGGTTTAATGCAAGGATATATAAAATGAATGTGAAAATTTCAGATGTTGCTGCCAAAAAAATTGCACAGATACTTTTGCGTGAACCCGATAAAATAGCATTACGTATTTCTGTTGAAGGTGGTGGGTGTTCTGGTTTTTCTTATAAATATGACTTGGTTTCTGAAATGTGTGAAGATGACCTCGTCCTCAAAAAAGACGGGGCAGTTGTGTTTATTGATTTACTATCACTTCCTTTTATGGAAGGAGCTGAGATTGATTTTGTTGATGATCTTATGGGGCAATCTTTTCAAATCCACAATCCCAATGCTGTTTCATCATGTGGTTGTGGTGTAAGTTTCTCAATTTAAAATGATGGCTGTGTGATATTGTTTCTTGAAAAAAAGATCATGTTGGTCAACAATGCAAAAATGGGTATTCTTATAAAAATAGTGCACCGATGTGTATGGTTGTGCGTGGTGCTTGCTTTATTGACTTGGAGCCACTGTGCTTTTTCTGAAGCAGGAGAAGGGCAAGATCAGCAGCAGAGACAATCAAGGAGTTTTATTGTAAAGACTCAAGAGCAGGAGAACGAAAACTTAGCATCTCAAACACAACTCATTTTGAATGCTCGATTAACAAATAGTCATCCGGATATTGAAGAAGGGCTTGTCTGGCGGGTTTATGCCCCTATTCTAGGGATTGATAATAAATTACCATTAGTGGCAACCTATAAGGGGGGAAGTGCACGTTTTGATCTCGAACCAGGAAATTATCTTGTTCATGTCTCATTTGGTCATATGAGTGCTGTGCGCCATATTCGTTTAGAAAATGGGCAGAGTCTTGTAAAAAACTTTAATCTTGAGGCTGGTGGTGTCATTTTAAATGCAACACTTCTCAATGGCGTAATGAATGAAAAGGAACTCCGTTTTACTATTTATGAGGATGAAAAAGAAAATGATGATACGGGAGTGATTATATCAAATGTTAAACCCCAATCAGTTGTGCGTTTAAAAGCTGGCCGCTACCATGTTGCTTCCCATTATGGTTCCATTAATGCGACGGCTCGTTCGGATATTCAAGTGGATGCTGGTAAAATAACAGAAGTTACTCTTGAACATCAGGCCGCTCAGATTGTCTTAAAACTGGTACGACAAGAAGGAGGGGAAGCGCTTGCAGATACAAGTTGGTCTCTTGCCAATGATTCTGGTGATATCGTTTATGAAACAGTAGGTGCGTATGTTTCACTCGTGTTAGCGGAGGGAGAGTATATTGCAATTGCTAAAAATAAAGATAAAATCTATCAAAAAGTTTTTTCAGTCGTTTCTGGTCATGATGAAGATATAAGTGTGGTAGCGAATGAAGAAAATATGCAACAAATTGATGAAGATGTGGATTGATCGTTGTTCATGGGGGTAAACTATGATGAAAGACGGGGTATGAATTTTGATTGAAATTTCAACAGTTGGTGTGTTTTTTGCTGGGGCACTCTCTTTTTTGTCACCATGCGTTTTGCCATTAGTTCCTCCTTATTTGTGCTATATGGCAGGGGTTGGTATTGATGATTTTCGTTCAGAAAAGCCTGATGAGAAAGTCTTTATCCGGTGGGCTTTATTATCTTCTGTTATTGCTTTTGTTCTTGGGTTTACGACTGTTTTTGTTGCTTTAGGTGCCAGTGCTAGTACAATTGGGAAATTCATCGGTTATTATCGTGATTGGTTTGCCCTTGCTGCTGGAATTGTCATTATTATTTTTGGTTTAAATTTTTTGGGGATTTTCAAGATCGCTTTTTTATTTCGTGAGGCGCGTTTTCAGACCAAAAAAACACCTGCTGGTCCTTTAGGCGCGTATATTATCGGTTTAGCTTTTGCCTTTGGTTGGACACCGTGTATTGGCCCTATTTTAGGTCCTATTATAACGCTTGCTGGAACAAAAGAAACTGTGGGAGAGGGAGCTGTTCTCTTAGCGGTTTATGCATTAGGTCTTGCTATTCCTTTTATGTTAGCAGCTTTATTTTCGAGCAGTTTTATGCGATTTTTAGGAGCTTTTCGTATTCATTTAGGAAAAGTTGAAAAAATCATTGGTGTTTTTCTTATTCTTACAGGGATTTTGTTTTTAACAGGTTCTATGCAGGATCTTTCATTTTGGCTTTTAGAACATTATCCTTCGTTGAGTTATATTGAAGATATTCGTTGGCACAGTATTATGAATTTTTTTGGATTTTCTCGTTAGTCTTATGTGTTTTTATGGTTAGAAGCTGTCTTTCTATTGTTCTTGCCGCAGGTGAGGGGACGCGCATGAAATCGTCTCTGCCTAAGGTACTTCATAAAATTGCTGGATTGCCTCTTATATGCCATGTTCTAAAACAAATAGAATTGGCAGGCTCTTCACAATTAGCGGTTGTTGTGGGATATGGTGCTAAGGAGGTTATGCACGTTGTTCAGTCATTTGTAAAAGATGTAATGATTTTTGAACAAAAAGAGCGTTTAGGAACTGCCCATGCTGTTTTGTCTGCTCGTTTAGCTTTGCAAAAGGAGGTGGATGATGTGCTCATTGTTTTTGGGGATACTCCTCTCATTCAGCAAGATTCATTGCACCAAATGCGTGCACAGCTTGCTGATGGAGCAGATGTTGTTTTTGCAGGTTTTCATACCAAACATCCAACAGGTTATGGGCGTCTTCTCGAGAAAAATGGTCAATTGATTGCAATTGTAGAAGAAAAAGACGCTAGCGATGAAGAAAAAAAGATTTCTTTTTGTAACGGTGGAATACTCGCTATGCGTGGAAAACATGCACTTTCTCTTTTAGAGAAAGTTGGTAATAATAATGTGAAAAAAGAATATTACTTAACAGATATTGCTTCTCTTGCAACACGCGAAGGATTAGATGTGCGTGTTGTTGAAGTTCCTTTTGAAGATATTGTAGGAATTAACGACGGTTTTGAGCTTTCTGAGGCTGATTCTTTGTGGCAAAAACGTAAAGCGCGCGATTTAATGTTATCGGGTGTTACACTCTTAAAGCCAGAAACACTCTATTTTTCTTATGATACAGAAATTGCACCAGGGGTGGTGATAGAACCAAATGTTTATTTTGGGTTAAACGTAAAAGTACAATCTGGTGCGGTTATTCATGCATTTAGTTATCTCGAAGGTGCTGTGGTTGGTAGAGATGCACAGATTGGTCCCTATGCACGTTTGCGTCCTGGAACAGAGTTGGCTAAGTCCGTAAAGATTGGAAATTTTTGTGAAGTCAAACAAGCTAAGGTAGGAGAATCTTCTAAAATCAATCATTTAAGTTATATTGGTGATGCCGAAATTGGTGCACATACCAATATTGGAGCCGGTACGATTACTTGCAATTATGATGGATTTAACAAATATAAAACCATGATTGGTGATCATGCTTTTGTTGGGTCTAATACGGCACTTGTTTCCCCATTGGTAATAGGGGATGGCTCTTATGTTGCTTCAGGAAGTGTTATTACTGAAAATATTCCTATGAACAGTATGGCTTTTGGGCGTGCACGACAGGTTATAAAAGAGGGCTATGCGACAAAATTTCGAGAGCGTTTGTTAGAAAACAAACAGAAAAAATGATTATTTTCAGCTTATTCTTTTGTTTCGTGTTAATCTAACGATGGATGGAAGATTTATTCTTAAAGATTGCCGTATTCCATGTTTGAATTATTTTTATTATTTATAGTTTTAAATAAAGGCTGTTGGATTGTTTTGTAAAATTTGAATCTTAAGATGTGGGTTGGAGCTTTTTAATGTGTGGAATTATTGGAGTTCTTGGAAAGAGGTGTGTTACGTCCTCTTTGGTTGAGGGGTTAAAACGTCTTGAATATAGAGGGTATGATTCATCTGGGGTGGCAACGGTCTATAATGGGCATCTTTATCGTGTACGTGCTGAGGG
The DNA here is from genome assembly GCF_042196445.1 of Bartonella sp. AP11XZML. NCBI lineage: Bacteria > Pseudomonadati > Pseudomonadota > Alphaproteobacteria > Hyphomicrobiales > Bartonellaceae > Bartonella > Bartonella sp. AP11XZML. Next base: position 42,589 of record NZ_JBHIQF010000090.1, on the reverse strand, counting down.
GAAGCTTGTTCATTTAGAAGAAAAATTAAAAAAAACACCTCTGGAGGGAAGTTTAGGGATTGGTCATACCCGTTGGGCTACGCATGGAATTGCTGTTGAACGCAATGCGCATCCCCATGTGACTGAAAAGCTTGCGATTGTTCATAATGGTATTATTGAAAATTTTGTAGAACTGCAAAAGGAACTCATAGAGGATGGTTGTATCTTTGAAACAGAGACGGATACGGAAGTTATTGCACATTTAATAACGCGTGCATTAAAAGATGGTCTTTCTCCGCAAGAAGCCATACGTACCAGTTGGAAAAGGCTGCAGGGGGCTTTTGCTATTGCTCTTATTTTCGAAGGTGAAGATAACCTTATGATTGCGGCTTGTTCTGGTCCACCTCTGGCAATTGGTTATGGAAAAGATGAATTTTTTGTGGGGTCAGATGCCATAGCTTTGGCACCATTCGTTGATTATATTAGCTATATGGAAGATGGGGATTGGGCTGTTCTCACACGGGAAGGTGTTACAATTTATGATGCTAATAATCAACCGGTAAAACGTCCTGTGACGACATTACTTGAAGGGGCTTTATTGATTTCTAAGGGTAATCATCGTCATTTTATGCACAAGGAAATGTTTGAACAACCTGAAGTGATTTCTCATAATTTGGCGCATTATCTTGATCTTGGAAATTATGTCGTTCGACCCCTTGAGAATTTGATTGATTGGAAAAATATTCATCGTCTCCTTTTTGCGAGTTGTGGAACGGCTTATTATTCAACCTTAGTTGCGCGCTATTGGTTTGAGAAATTTGCCGCTTTAAGTGTTGATAATGATGTTGCTTCGGAGTTTCGTTATCGTGAACCTCCTATAACGTCTGATGTGTTATCGCTGTTTGTTTCTCAATCTGGTGAGACAGCTGATACATTGGCTTCTTTGCGTTATTGTCGTGAGCGGGGTGTAAAAACAGCAACAATTGTGAATGTAGAGCAATCAACAATGGCAAGGGAGGCTGATTTTATTCTCCCAACACTTGCCGGACCGGAAATAGGTGTTGCTTCAACAAAAGCTTTTACCTGTCAATTGGCAACGCTTGCTTCACTCGCTCTTAGTGCGGCTAAACAACGTGGCTATCTCTCGGCTCAAATAGAAAAGCAACTGGTTCAACAGTTGGCAGAAGTTCCACGTATTTTAAATGAGGTCTTAAAATTAGAGAGAAAAATTGAATGTATTTGTCGTGATTTGGTGAATGCAAAAAGTGTTCTTTATCTGGGACGTGGAACTTCTTATCCGATTGCTTTGGAGGGAGCTCTTAAACTGAAAGAGCTTTCTTATATTCATGCTGAAGGTTATGCGGCAGGTGAATTAAAGCATGGACCAATTGCTCTGGTGGATGAGACAATACCCGTTATTGTTGTTGCACCTTATGATCGGTGGTTTGAAAAAACTTTTTCTAATATGCAAGAAGTGGTAGCGCGTAATGGTCGTATTATTTTAATAACCGATAAAAAAGGAGCAGAGGTGGCTTGTCTTAAGACTTTATCAACGATCACTTTGCCAGATGTTCCAGAATTTATTTCTCCTATTATTTATGCACTCCCTGTTCAGTTAATCGCTTATCATACGGCTGTTTTATTAGGAACAGATGTTGATCAACCCCGTAATTTAGCAAAATCAGTCACGGTTGAATAAAAGTATATTTCTGAATCTTTTGGAGAATAATCAAGTGTAAGAAATTGATTTATAATGAAACTTATTTTTTCATTTTCTCTGTTGAACGAGAATGCTGTAGACAGTTTTTTTCTTTCTCAATCCTTTACGATAAAACGAAAAATATTTTCTTACCTATCAAAAAATGGATCAGCTATGTGAATATAATGGTAAAAAAGACGCAATATTGCTTCTACTGTTTTAATGCAGTTGATTTGTTATTCGTTCATGAAGCATAAAGATGGTAAGAGACTGCGTAGATCATTTATGGGTAATTCTAAGAAAAAACCATATTTGAACAGAGAGATATTTAAGTTTTTTATTAGAGGGTCTTTGTTATCCTGCTCGTAAGAGGCGTGCAGCATCGTTGTGTCCGAAAAGATAAAGGAGCAACCGTAAAGCTTGTCCTTGCTCAGAAGAAAGATGAGGATCGCGTTGTAAAAATAAACGAGCATCTTTTCTTGCCATTGACAAAAGATCGCTATGAACTGCAAGGTTTGCTATATGAAATTCAGGGACTCCAGATTGTTTTGTACCTAAAAGCTCTCCTTCGCCTCGTAGGCGCCAATCTTCTTCAGCGATTTCAAAACCATCTTCTGTATTGCGGATAATATTAAGGCGTGTTGCTGCTGTTTTAGTCAGTGGATCTTTATAGAGCAAAATGCAGGAAGACTTTTTATCGCCTCGTCCTACACGTCCACGTAATTGGTGCAATTGTGAAAGGCCAAAATGTTCCGCGTGTTCGATGATAATGATCGAAGCATCTGGAATATCTACTCCCACTTCAATGACTGTGGTTGCAACTAAAATACGTGTATTTCCACATTTAAAAGATGCCATAGCGGCTTCTTTTTCTGCTGTAGACATTTTTCCATGGATCATACCAACGTGTGCTCCAAAGCGCTCATGGAGAAATGCAAAGCGGTTTTCAATTGAAGTGAGATCAAGAGCTGTCGATTCCTCTACTAAAGGACAAATCCAATAGAGTTTTTCTCCTTTTTCTAATGCAATTGCGATTCTCTCTATAAGCTCATGAAGACGTTTCAAAGAAAGCGTTGCTGTTGTAATGGGTTGTCGTCCCATTGGTTTTTCGGTAATTTTAGAGACATCCATATCACCAAAAGCTGTTAAGACAAGTGTGCGCGGAATGGGCGTGGCGGTCATAACCAGCATATCAGCTTTATTGCCTTTTTCTGTAAGAGCGATACGTTGATGGACACCAAAACGGTGTTGTTCATCGATAATGGTTAAAGCGAGATTATTATAAGTAACACTGTTTTGTATGAGAGCATGGGTTCCGATGACAATAGAAACTTGACCTGACAAAATATCATTCACGATGTTTGTCCGCAATTTCCCTTTTTCTCGTCCTGTTAAAAGCGTTGTTTGTAATCCGACCTTTTCGGCAAGAGGAGCGATGGTGGCAAAATGTTGCCTAGCAAGCACTTCAGTTGGTGCCATTAAAGCTGATTGTCCTGAATTTTCAGCAATTTGTGCCATTGCCATCAATGCAACAACAGTTTTTCCTGCGCCTACATCACCTTGAAGTAGTCTTAGCATCGGTTCTGGTGAAGCAAGATCATTTGCGATATCTTCTACTGCTTTTTTTTGTCCGGTTGTGAGTTGAAAGGGGAGGATATTAAGCAATTTTTTAGTATAAATTCCTGTTGATGGTCGAGAAGTGCCAACAAGAGATTTAGTTTTCAAACGCACGAGTCCTAGTGCCAATTGACAAGCGAGCAATTCATCATAGGCAAGACGTTTGCGTGCTGTACTTTCTAAGGATAGATCATTGGGGTTAATGGGCGCATGGATACGGCGTAAAGCAACAGAAAAAGAAGGAAAATTTTGCTGCTTTTTTACATTTTCATCTATCCATTCTGGTAGAAGAGGAATAAAATCAAGAGCGTTTTGTATGGCGCGTCTTAGTGTCTTTACAGTTAGTCCGGCAGTAGAGGGATAGACAGGTTCGATCAGAGGTATCTGATTTGATTGTTCGCTTGGGGCAATATAGTCTGGATGCGCCATTGAAAGCTGTCCATTAAACCATTCAACTTTTCCTGATATAATGACTTTTTTTCCTTCGGGGAGTTGTTTTTTTAGCCAAAGAGGTTGAGCATGAAAAAAGACTAAATTTATTTTTCCTGTGTGATCATGGGCAATAACACGATAGGGAATTCGGTTGTGACCACGGGGTGGTGGTTGATGCTGATCGATGATAATTTCGAGCGTAACAGTATCTCCTTCTTTTGCACAAGCAATGTTGGGACGCATTCTGCGGTCTATAACGGAATGGGGCATTAATTGAAGAAGGTCAATAAGGGTTGCTTCGCGTTGTGTGGGATTAACATCTAAGAGTTTGGTCAATAAACCATAGACTTTAGGTGTAATACCAGAAAGAGTTCGGATAGAATTAAAAAGTGGGGTAAGAAGACTTGGAGGCATGAGCAAATTTAACCTGCCCTTTTTGTTTTTTCTAGACCTTTAGAAGAGCTTTTTGGGGATAAAGTCATAAAGACAAGGTTGCTTTATTTACACATTGAACTTTAGGAAGAGAAATTAATATTTAAAGAAAAATACAATTAAATGGTCAAAAATTAAAGTGCTTAGATGAGGTATATTGTTTTTCTTTTTATTTTAGGTGTTTATTTGCTGTGAATAGAAGCATTTTCTTGATAGAACTCTCTTATAAATATTAATAAAATTGGGATATTGCTCCTATGTAGGATGATGAATTTATAGCTTTAAAGTTTGATGATAAACAGAAGTTTTTTCTTTTATAAGGGGTGCTGTTTAGCATTTATTTTGTAGTGGGAAATTGTGAGAGTGGTAAAAAATAAAATGCAAATGCAAGAGAACAAAAATTCTCTTCCTCGCTTTATTCATTTGAGAGTGCATTCAGCTTATTCCTTGCTCGAAGGGGCTTTAAAAATCCCCCAAATTATTCAACAGACGATTTCAGATCATGCACCAGCGGTTGCTATTACCGATACCAATAATTTATTTGGTGCTTTGGAATTTTCACAGCATTGTCTTTCTCATGGGGTCCAACCTATTATTGGTTGTCAGCTTACTGTTGATTTTTGTGATGAAAATGATCATTCACGTTTGGCTAAATGGCGTAATCCTTCTGATTTTTGCTCTATTGTTCTTTTGGCTGCTAGCGAAACCGGTTATGCTCATTTGGTTCGTCTTGTGAGCCGTGCTTATCTTGATAAGTGTGATACTGATCCTCCTCATATTAAAGCTGATTGGTTGTCAGAACACAGTGATGGCATAATCGCTTTAACGGGTGGAAAGGGAGGACCTATTAATCTTTCTTTGGCAGAAGAGAAAAAAGAACATGCTGTTGAGCGCTTAATTTATTTGAAAAAATCTTTTGCTGATCGTCTTTATGTGGAGTTACAACGGCATGGCTCTTATGACCGGAGAGTAGAAGCTGATCTTATTGAATTGGCTTATGCGCATGAAATTCCTCTTGTAGCAACGAATGAAGCCTTTTTTCTGAAAAGAGAAGGGTATGAAGCGCATGATGCGCTGATGGCTGTTTCAGAAGGACAAATTGTCTCTAATCCAGATCGCAAACGTGTGACACCAGATCATTATTTGAAGTCACAAGATGAAATGGTTACACTGTTTTCTGATCTTCCAGAAGCTTTGGAAAATAGTGTTGAAATTGCATTGCGTTGTCATATTGCCTCGCCTCTTCGAAAACCGATATTGCCTCGTTTTATAGAACAATCTGTTAATTCAGAAACTACTTTAGAAATAGAAGATAGTGAGTTGTTAAATCAGGCTAAAGTTGGTTTGAAGATGCGGCTTGAAACAATAGGGTTGGCTGAAGGGTATACGATTGCAGATTATGAACAGCGGCTTGATTATGAAATTTCAGTTATTACGCGTATGCAATTTTCTGGATATTTTCTTATCGTTTCAGATTTCATAAAATGGGCAAAGGTTCATGACATTCCCGTTGGACCAGGACGGGGTTCTGGTGCTGGTTCACTTGTTGCTTATGCATTGACAATTACTGATGTGGATCCCTTGCGGTTTTCTCTTCTCTTTGAACGTTTTCTCAACCCAGATCGTGTTTCGATGCCAGATTTTGATATCGACTTTTGTCAAGAGCGGCGCGAAGAAGTTATTCAATATGTTCAAAAAAAATATGGACGTGATCAAGTTGCTCAAATTATTACCTTTGGTAAGTTACAGGCACGTGCAGTTTTGCGTGATGTGGGGCGTGTTTTAGAAGTTCCTTATCGTCAGGTGGATTATCTTACAAAATTAATTCCTGCCACGCCAGGAAGTCAGGTAGAATTAGCTGATGCTATTAAGGATGAACCTAAATTTGAAGAGGAAAAGAAAAAAGATCCCGTTGTTGGCCGCGCATTAGATATAGCACTTCAGTTGGAGGGACTTTATCGTCATGCTTCAACTCATGCTGCTGGGATTGTTATCGGAGATCGTCCACTTTGGGAGCTTGTCCCGATGTATCGTGATCCTCGTTCTGATATGCCTGTTACACAATTTAACATGAAATATGTGGAACAGGCGGGGCTGGTAAAATTTGATTTTCTTGGATTAAAAACGCTTACTGTTTTGAAAATGGCAGTCGATTTTGTTGCCAGAAAGGGGATTAAAATAGATTTATCAAATATTCCTCTGAATGATGAAGCAACCTATGCTATGATGGCACGTGGTGAAACGGTTGGCGTGTTTCAGGTGGAAAGTTCTGGTATGCGCAAGGCGTTGATTGGAATGAAGCCAGACCGTATTGAAGATATTATTGCGCTGGTTGCACTTTATCGTCCAGGTCCAATGGAGAATATTCCAACCTATAATGCACGCAAACATGAGGAAGAGGAAATTGCTTCTATTCATCCTAAGATAGATCATCTGATTAAAGAAACACAAGGTGTTATTGTCTATCAAGAACAGGTGATGCAGATTGCTCAGGTTCTTGCTGGCTATTCGCTTGGAGAAGCTGATTTACTACGTCGTGCTATGGGGAAAAAAATTCATGCTGAAATGCAAAAACAGCGTACGCGTTTTATCAATGGAGCTGTTGCAGGTGGTGTGGATAAAGATCAAGCTGATATTATCTTTGATCTTTTAGCAAAATTTGCCGATTATGGTTTTAATAAATCGCACGCTGCTGCTTATGCAATTGTTTCTTACCAAACAGCTTATATGAAAGCAAACTATCCCGTTGAGTTTTTAGCTGCTTCAATGACATATGATATGACGAATACAGATAAGCTCAATGATTTTCGACGCGAAGCATTAAGGTTGGGTATTGAAGTTATTGCACCTTCTATACAAACATCTCATCGTGTTTTTGAGGTTGGTGATAACTGTATTTATTATTCTCTTGCTGCCATTAAAGGTGTGGGAGAAACTGTTGTAGATCATATTGTTTCTTGTCGTGGGAATAAGATTTTTAAGGATTTGGAAGATTTTTGTGCGCGTGTTGATCCTCGTATTGTTAATAAGCGTGCGATGGAAAGTTTAGTTTGTGCTGGTGCTTTTGATTGTTTTAACATTGCACGTGAGGTTTTATTAGCCAATCTTGGAACCCTTCATGCGCGTGCACTTCGTATTCTCGATGACAATTCTAGCGGGCAGGTTGATATATTTGGAATGGCAGGCGGATTAAAAGAACCATTGATTTTATCGCAAACAACCCCTTGGTTGCCGGCTGAGAAACTTTATCGAGAATTTCAAGCTATAGGTTTTTACTTTTCTGCGCATCCTTTGGAGGAGTATCAAGCTATTCTGGACAAAAAACGCATTCAGACTTGGGGTAATTTTGCCAATGCCGTTAAAGGAGGAGCAACAGCTGCACGGCTTGCTGGAACTGTTGTGGCAAAAAGCGTGCGCAAAACAAAATCTGGTAAAAAAATGGGAATTATTCATTTTTCTGATACAAGTGGACAATATGAAGCAGTTCTCTTTTCTGAGGCACTCTCGGATTATGAAGAGATGCTAGAACCCGGAAAATCTTTTATTATTACGGTGAGCGCAGAAAATCGTTCTGAAGGAGTTAGTTTGCGAATTGAAACAATTCAGTCTTTGGAAAATGAATCATTACAACAGCATAAAATGATGCGTCTTTTTATAAAAACAGTTGATATGCTTCCACAAATTGAACAAAATTTAAATCTTGGGGGGAATGGAGAGGTTGGGCTTATTTTAATTCAAGAGGATGGATTGCGAGAAGTCGAAATTGCGCTTCCTAAGCGATATAAGGTAAATTCACATGTCGCAAATGCTATGAAATTAATTCAGGGTGTTGTTGATGTAGAATTGAGTTAAAAAAAGATTAAAGATGGGAGCTGATTTTGAGTGGTGTTTTTGCTTTTAGGAGAGCTAAAAATTGAGCTTTTAAAATCGGATTGTAGATTTCGAAAAATATTGCTTTTATTTGAGTAAATTATGATATTTTTTTAGTGTCATAAAATTAAAAAAATCTCGTTCTTTCGTAATATTCAAAGTGCCGGAAGAATTTTATAAGTTTTTATCATTATTTTTTATAGAATTCATCGCATCATACATGTAAAGCCAATTGAGATCTGACATAATGCTCTCTGGTGTACGAATTTTCATCATGAGATTGCGTGCAATTGCTATGGGACCGGTTGCGTGATAGGCTAATCTATTGAAATCTGCGCGTTTTTTTACTGCTGCAATACGGGGGGTGCGTATTGTTTCGTAAAGCGAAAGTGCTTTCGTTAATGAAAAATCTTTCAATGAAAGTGCTTTTGCTAATGTGGCGGCATCTTCGATTGCCATAGCGGCACCTTGTGCTGCAAAAGGTAAGGCAGCATGTGCGCAATCGCCAACAAATACTTGTCTCTCTAAACCGATAAAACGATTTTGTTTCATTTGAAAGAGTGGCCAATAGCTCCATTCATCAATATGATCAAAGATTTCTAAGATTTTTGAATTCCAATCTTTAAAAAGAGATTTGAGTTTTTCTTTATCTCCTTTATGGGCCCATCCTTCTTTTGAATTTTCTCCATGCGTAATGGCGACAAAATTAAAAATTTTTTCTGACGATTGAATGGGGTAGACAACAAGATGATTTTTTGATCCCATCCAAGCCGTAATTGTCTTCATATTTTGCAATGAAGAACGAAAGTTTTGAGGAAGATTATCAGATGTTGTTGTTGCACGCCAAGCAATAAAGCCACTAAAATTTGCTTTTTCATGAAAAGGAGATTGTTGCCGTAATGTTGACCAAACGCCATCACATCCGATCAGGAGGGGCGTTGAATAAAGCTGTTCTGTTGCCGTATCTGTTTTTATTGTCGTGATTTTAATGTTGCTTGCAGATTGGGTAGAAGATACAATCGTTTCGCCTACTTTGTATTTGATCAAAGGATTTTCAATCACTGCATTATATAAAATTTTTTGTAAAGCCGCGCGGTGAATCGTCATATAAGGGGCTTTCCAATATTTTTCTGTTAGATTAATAAGATGAGCCCGTAGATGTATTTTTAAAGATAATCCATCTTTTAACTCAAGAAAATATGGGATTGTCGCGACTTCAGTGAGTTTGTTAAGAAGTTTCCAGCGAGCAAGAATAGATGTTGCATTTGGTGTCAGTTGAATACCAGCGCCTATCGTTTCAAGTTGCTTACACTTTTCGATAATGGTGCTTGCAATTCCTTTATGAGCGAGTGCTAAAGCAGTGCTTAAACCAGCAATCCCTCCTCCAACGATGATGGGTGATTGTTCCACAAATGATTTCATATTAAACAAGCAGAATTAAAAGAGGGGTTATTAAGAAAGCCAAAAAACGCAATTATAATAGCTTTTCTGGATGATATAAGCATCCTGTTGGGTTTGTTTGATCGTATGATAGCGAGGGAACATAACGATAAAGGGTTGAGCAGTAAGGGCAAATTTTCTCATCTGCTGCTCCCATATCGATAAAGATATGAGGATGATCGAATGGGTGTGTAGCGCCTACACACATAAATTCTTTCACACCAATTTCGATTGTTTTATATCCAAGGTCATTTTGGAAATGAGGAATATTGTGATCAGCCATGGCATACAAACTCCAGAATAAATTTTCTCATCAGCTATGATTGGGCTCTTCTATTTTATAGGCGTGAGTTTGTAATAAAGCGTATAATAATGCAAGATGCTTTTTAAGACAAATTTCTCTTCTTTTATGCTATATTAGAATAGTTGTCTTACTTTTAGTGCTTTGCGCATAGCAATAATTCCAAGTATTTTTAAATATTAAATGGAAAAATGATGAGGGAAGTTAGGCATTGATATATTATTATGATGATAACATATTATCAAATGTTATGTGAGATATTTCGTCAAGGATTTTAGAAAATATAAAAGAAAATTATTTAGGATATATGGAACAGAGGGTGGTAGATAAAATTTCTATATCGAATATAACAATGAAAAATCCGGTACGGTTTATTAATCGAGAGTTTTCATGGCTACAATTTAATAATCGTGTTTTGATGGAAGCGGCTAATTCGAAACATCCTTTATTAGAACGTCTACAATTTCTTTCTATTTCAGCTGCAAATCTTGATGAGTTTTTTATGGTTCGTGTTGCAGGACTAGCAGCTCAAATTCGTGCTCGCGTTACAGCGTGCAGTGCAGATGGGCACACTCCACAGGAACAACTTGATATTGTATTAGCTGAGATTTCAAAGCTGCAGGCTCACCAACTACGAGAATTGAATGTTTTACGTGATGAATTAAAAAAGTATGATATTGAAATTATTTGCTCTGATGATCTTTCAGAAATTGAAAAGTCATGGCTTGAAAAATATTTTCTTGAGACAATTTTTCCTGTTTTAAAACCTTTGCCTGTTGATCCTACTCATCCTTTTCCATTTATTCCTAATTTAGGGCTTTCTATTGCGCTTCAATTGTCTGGAGAAACTGATCAGAACTCACCCACAGTGTTGTTGTCTATTTCAATGCTTTTAAGGCGTTTCGTTCTTCTTCCTCAAGAAGGTAATCATTTTCGTTTTATTGCATCTGAAGATGTTATTTGCCTTTTTATTAAATATGTATTTCCTAACTATGAGGTTAAAGAAATTGGTACATTTAGAGTAATCCGAGATAGTGATATTGAAGTAGAAGAAGAAGCTGAGGATCTTGTTCATTTTTTTGAAACTGCTCTTAAAAGGCGGCGCCGTGGGCAGGTTATTCGAGTTGAGTTTGACGCAAAAATGCCAGAGAGTTTACGCCAATTTATAGCGAATAGTCTCGCTGTTCCTGATAATTGTATTAATGTTCTTGATGGATTTTTAGCGCTTAATACGGTATCAGAAATTGTTTCTATTCCCCGTGATGATCTCAAATTTATTCCTTATATTTCTCGTGTTCCAGAATGTATTCGTGAACATAAAGGAGATTGTTTTGCGGCTATTCGTGAAAATGATATTGTGATTCATCACCCCTATGAGACATTTGATGTTGTTGTCCAATTTTTACGTCAAGCTGCTTGCGATCCTGATGTTGTGGAAATCAAACAAACACTTTATCGTACATCAAATGATAGTCCAATTGTTGGCGCTTTGATTGAAGCAGCTGAACAGGGAAAGTCTGTGACTGCTTTGGTAGAACTTAAAGCACGTTTTGATGAGGAAGCAAATATTCGTTGGGCCCGGGATCTTGAATGTGCTGGGGTTCAAGTTATTTTTGGTTTTATTGCATTAAAAACGCATGCTAAGATGTCATTAGCTGTGAGACGTGAGGGAAAACGTCTTCGCTCTTATGTTCATCTTGGGACAGGAAATTATCATCCCATTAACGCTAAAACTTATACCGATCTTTCTTTTTTTTCCACGGATGATGATATCGCTCATGATGTTGCGTTATTGTTCAATTATATTGCGCAATATGAGCGTCCAAATGAAACAATGAAGATTGCTTTTTCACCCTTAACATTGCGTGGTCGTATCTTAGAGCATATTGAGGGAGAAATTGTTCATGCACAACAGGGAAGGTTTGCTGCTATTTGGATGAAAGTTAATGCATTGGTTGATCCTGAAATTATTGATGCTTTATATCGTGCCAGTCAAGCAGGGGTGCAAATTGATTTGGTTGTGCGGGGGATATGTTGTTTACGTCCTGGTATTCTAGGAATTTCGGATAATATTCGTGTAAAATCAATTGTCGGGCGTTTTCTTGAACATAGTCGCATTTTTTGTTTTGGGAATGGTCAAGATTTGCCTAATGAAAATGCACTCGTTTACTTAGGCTCTGCTGATATGATGCCTCGTAATTTGGACTATCGTATTGAAATATTGGTTCCGGTTTTTAATAAAATAGTGCGTCAAAAAATTCTTTTACAGATTATGTTAGCTAATATCATTGATAATCAACAAAGCTTTGATATACTTAAGGATGGAACATCAAAACGTATTACACCGCAGATAGGTGAAAGTCTATTTAATGCGCAGGAGTATTTTATGGCCAATACAAGTTTTGCGGGGGGAAATGAGTCTTTTGAGTCTTCTGTTTCGCGCTTGGTTGCGTTGCATCGGCAACAAGCTGAAATACATAAAGACTAAAATCCAATGACATATAGAGATGCTCAAGGTCGGTTAAAAGGGCGTAAGCCTGTTGCTGTTATTGACATTGGCTCAAATTCTGTTCGGTTGGTTATTTATGAGGGGCTTGTTCGATCACCAACAGTTTTATTTAATGAAAAGATTCTTTGTGGTCTCGGTCATGGTGTGGCGAAAACAGGATTTTTAGAAGAAAAATCGATGAAAATGGCGTTGCAAACACTGAAACGGTTTCGTACGCTTTGTCGACAGATTGGGGCAGATGAGGTCTATACTTTAGCAACAGCAGCAGCACGAGATGCACAGAATGGCGTAGCATTTATTCAGCATGCTGAAGATATTTTGCAAAATAAAATATATCTTCTTTCAGGAAGTGAAGAAGCTATGTATTCAGCATATGGAGTTGTGTCTACTTTTTATCAACCAAAAGGTATTTCTGGGGATCTTGGTGGTGGAAGTCTTGAGCTGATTGATATTGATCATTCTGATGTTGGTGAAGGGATAACGCTCCCATTGGGTGGTTTAAGGCTACAGTATATGTCAAATAATGATAGTGCTGTAGCTACAAAAATTGTACATGAGCAATTTTATAAATCGTCTGTTGTTCGTGCTCGTAAAGGTATAGCACGTTATTTTTATGCAGTAGGGGGGACATGGCGTAATTTGGCAAAACTCCATATGGCAATGAAACACTATCGGCTCCCTGTTATGCATGGCTATGAAGTTGATGCTGTTGAAATGGAGAACTTTTTACGTCTTGTAGCACGTGGCAATATTGATAATATGAGAGGGATTGCAGCGGTTTCTCAGAACCGTCGAAAACTTTTATCTTATGGGGCAATAGTTCTTATTGAACTCATTCAGTGTATGGAGTTTGAAAAGATAATCTTTTCTGGTGCTGGCGTTCGTGAAGGTTTTCTTTATTCACGATTGCCGCAGGCGATTCGACTTTCAGATCCTCTCATTGCAGCATGCACAGAAATGGCTATTTTACGGGCACGTTCACCAAAACAAGCAGAAGAACTCATTGATTTTACGACGAATGCTTTTGAAGTTTTTGGAATTTCAGAAACCGAAAATGAATGCCGTTATCGTCAAGCCGCTTGTCTTCTTGCGGATATTGGTTGGCGTATACATCCAGATTATCGAGGCAATGAAGCAGCAAATCAAATAGCTTTAGGATCTTATCCAGGAATTTCTCATGAAGGGCGCCTTTATGCGGCGCTTGCTGTTTTTTTTCGCAATACGAGTTTATTGGTTGATAAAGAATCTCTTCCCATTTTTCAATTAGCAACTCAAAATATAATTGAAAAAGCACGTATTCTTGGCGAAACTATGCGTATTGCTCATCTTTTTAGTGCTTCTGTTGCAGGAATTTTACCTCATTTATTGTGGCATAAAAAAGCAGATCATATTATCCTGCAGATCCCAAAGAATTACGCTGGGTTATTAGGAGAACGTCCTCTTGGACGATTACAGAAGTTATCAAAAATAATAAAACAACCTCTCGCTTTTGAAATTTTTTGATTTTTTTCCTAATTTATTCGTGTTTTATGTCTTAATAATAGGGCCATTGACGAGGGATAAACTAGGTAGCCTATCATCATGAGCTGGACAATAGGACTTGTTCCATAACGCCCATGCTAGACACCACGCAAAGCATTTGTAATGCCTAAGCATTCATAAAAGAAAACATAATTTTTTTATTCTGTTACTTGCATCACAGGATGGATTTTTCACTTCATAAGCTTCATGTGAAAATGAAAAGTTTTGTCCATTTTTACGTGAAAAGGTTTTCTTTTTATGCTGTGTCGTTATAACGTTTCTGTTTAGCTTGCTCGATTATCTTCATAAGATTACGATTGTAACCAACGCGATAAAAAACAAGTTTTAAAGATTTTGGGAGAGATCCATTGGTTACATGACGCTGGAATGTTGAAATACTCATATGAAACAGTTTTGCACTTTCACGGTCTGTCAAAAGAATATCATTTCAGTCATTATAAAATCCTTTCACTATAAAAAATAGAAATAAATCACAACTATTTATTAACCATGATTTTCGAATCCTTTGAAAGGTGTTTAATTTATAAAAAACAGCGCTTTATCATATAATTTCTTATGTGAAACTTTATGAGTCTTATTGAGATGGAATGAGAGAATCTTACGATATTCGGAGGTCTAATTCAATATAAATAACGCTAGATTATCGTTAGAAATCAATATATTGCTTTTGTTAGGTATTTTAGTTGTTATGCTGGCTCGTTTTTGATTGTTAGATTGCAATCTTGGTAGTTTTTAATACGGATATGGTGACGTGAGGCATTATATCTTTGTTTGTTCCTATTTCTAGGCTGCTATTTTTGTAATGAATGCGCTTTTATTATCAGAACTTTTTTTTTCAAAACTTTTAAATAAGGAACTGTCTGTTTTTTTAGATTATTTTTAATGGGATTTCTATTTAATTGACCTGATAAAGATTTAGCTATCATTTTAATAAGAGTTTACTATTTAATTTTTTAACTTTGTCAGAAGTAGGCTTTATTTATCCTGTTTGCGTTGGCCTATAGGGCATACCAATTGATGTAGATAATGAGTAGCGTAATGGATTTTTCAAAATGAAAATGTAAATTAAAGCTGTTTTGTGCTTATTTTTCCATCGTTAAAGTAAAACCCTATCTGGCCCTTTAGCAGTTGTTCGGCTTTTTGTCCAAATATTTCATAGCGCCAGCCATTCATAGCGGGAATATTTTTCTTTATTCCTCCATTGGCAATTTTTTCTAAATCATTAGATGTTGCAATAATTTTAGGGGCAATGCTGTTTTCATTTGCAACAATTTTTAATAACACTTTGAGTAGATCGATAACAGCGGCTGTCGTATCATTGAGTGGATTATGTTTAGGAATGGGGGGTAAAGTAGAAAGATCCACCTCTAATCCTTCGTGGACAGCTTTGATTAATGATTGAGCAATTGAGAGTTTATCCCAGTTCTTATTAAGACTGCGCAACCGTTTTAATGCAGATTCATCTTTTGGTTGTTGGGTTGCTATTTCTATAAGACATTCATCTTTTATGATATGACGACGTGGCATATTGTATTTTCGTGCTTCACGTTCCCGCCAAGCTGCTATCTTTTGTAATACAGCAAGTTCACGTGGCTTTTTAATTTTTCCTTTCACTTTTTTCCATGCTTCATCTTCTGGCATATCATAGGTTTTAGGATTTAAAAGGATTGTTATTTCATCATCCATCCAGTGAGCTCGTTGATTTTTCTCTAACCTTTTTTTCAATAACAAGTAAACATCTCTTAAGTAAGTTACATCGGAAAGTGCATAGAGCAGTTGTTTTTCAGACAAAGGGCGGTAACTCCAGTCTGTAAAGCGGGAGGATTTATCAAGATGATGCCCTGTACAGCGTTGTACAATTTGATCATAGGAGATAGAATCACCAAATCCACAAATGGATCCTGCTATTTGCGTATCAAAGAGAGGGGAAGGAATAACACCTCCAAGATGATAAATTGTTTCAATATCTTGGCGCGCAGCATGAAAAACTTTTACAACTTTTTTATCGACCATAAGGTCAAAAAATGGTTGTAAATCAATATCTGGTGCTATGGGATCAATCAAAACTGTAACATCTGGTGAGGCGAGCTGTATTAAACACAGTTGAGGCCAAAAAGTTGTTTCGCGGATAAACTCAGTATCGACTGTTACAAAATTAGAGGTACGTAGAGCGTTAAGTGCAATTTCAAGATCTGTTGTTTGTGTAATAAGATTCATCATTTTATTATAATTCGATAAATTAAATTTGTCCTTTGTTGACTTTATTTTTGAGTTTTTATTCTCATATCTTGACAAATGGTTATTAAAAAGCGTTTGTAGCGCATGTGAATATTATAATCAAAGGCAAAAAACATGCACCGTTATCGCAGTCATCATTGTGCGGCTCTCCGTAGATGTGATGTAGGAACACAAGTTCGTCTTTCGGGGTGGGTTCATCGTGTTCGTGATCATGGAGGGATTCTTTTTGTGGATTTACGTGATCATTTTGGAATCACACAAATTGTTGCTGACCCTGCTTCACCAGCTTTTAAAGTTATTGAAAAAGTGCGTTCTGAATGGGTTATTCGTGTGGATGGGGAGGTATGTGCTCGTTCTGATGAGGTTATTAATGCAACGCTTCCAACAGGTGAGATTGAAATTTTTGCACAAGAGGTAGAAATTCTTTCAAAATCTGATGAGCTTCCTTTACCGGTTTTTGGTGAGCCTGATTATCCAGAAGATATTCGATTAAAATATCGTTTTCTTGATTTGCGTCGGGAGACTATGCACAAAAATATCATGCGTCGGACTGAAATTATTGTGGCTATGAGACGAGCTATGCAAAATAATGGTTTTACGGAATTTACGACGCCACTTTTGACAGCTTCATCGCCGGAAGGTGCACGTGATTTTTTGGTTCCAAGTCGTGTTCATCAGGGAAAATTTTATGCGCTACCGCAAGCACCACAGCAATATAAACAGTTATTGATGATGTCAGGTTTTGATCGTTATTTTCAGATTGCTCCATGTTTTAGAGATGAAGATCCAAGGGCCGACCGTCTTCCTGGTGAATTTTATCAATTAGATGTTGAAATGAGTTTTGTTGAGCAAGAAGATGTTTTAGCAACTATGGAACCTATTATGCGTTCTATTTTTGAAGAATTTGCAGATGGAAAGACTGTGACACAAAGCTTTCCTCGCATTTCCTATGATGAAGCAATGCGAAAATATGGTTCTGATAAGCCTGATCTGCGTAATCCGATCATTATGGAAGATGTTTCTCAGCATTTTTATAATTCTGGTTTCAAAGTCTTTGCTCAAATTTTAGCGAATGATGAGAATGCACAAGTGTGGGCTATTCCAGCTAAAACGGGTGGAAGTCGTGCTTTTTGTGATCGTATGAATGTATGGGCACAAGGCGAGGGGCAACCAGGGCTCGGCTATATTTTCTGGCGTGAAGAAGAAGGAAAATTTGAAGGAGCAGGGCCTATCGCCAAAAATATTGGTGAACAGAGGACTGAAGCAATCCGTATACAGCTTGGTCTTGAAAGTGGGGATGCCTGTTTTTTTGTAGCTGGCGATCCAAAAAAGTTTTCATCTTTTGCCGGAGCAGCACGCACAAGGGTAGGGGAAGAATTAGATCTTCTTGATAGAGATAGTTTCTCTTTGGCGTGGATTGTTGATTTTCCATTTTTTGAATGGAATGAAGATGAAAAAAAGATTGATTTTGGACATAATCCTTTTTCCATGCCTCAAGGGGGAGAAAATGCCCTTGCCTGCCAAGATCCTCTTACTATTAAAGCTTTTCAATATGATCTTGTTTGCAATGGTTATGAAATTGCATCAGGTGGAATTCGTAATCACTTACCAGAAATGATGCTTAAAGTTTTTGAACTTGTAGGACTTTCTAAGGAAGTTGTGAAAGATCGTTTCGGTGGTCTTTATCGTGCATTCCATTATGGGGCTCCGCCACATGGTGGCATGGCTGCGGGAATTGACCGCATTATTATGCTGTTACAAGGTGTTAAAAATTTGCGTGAAGTTGCTTTATTCCCTATGAACCAACAGGCGCTTGATCTTTTAATGAGCGCTCCGTCTGATGTTTCTCCTACACAATTACGTGATTTAGGAATTCGCATGGCTCCTACTCACAAAAATAGCTCATAAGTTGATAATGGATTGTTTTCGTCTTTTTCTACGTAGAGTGAAGTTTTGATGCCTTTCAAGAGTCAACGGTGTGTGCGTGTACTGTTTGTGAAATTTAGATAGGCAAAACGCTATTGTGTTGATTCTTTATGAGGCATTTTTATTCCTTGTTTCTATAGTGGCTTTTCCCCTTGTGATAGGTGAGGAAATAATTATAATTGCTTGATCATGAATAAATTAGAAATAAAAGAATTCTATAATATTCGGGAGCCTCATTTTAGTTAAAAAAAATTAATTATCTTTATATGTCAATATATTATTTATTTTTTATTGAAGTTTTTATAACGTTGTAGCAGAGAATTGTGTCTCTTCGTTTTTATGAGAATAATGTGGTTTTCCATTCTATGGACTTACTCTGAAAAGTTTAAATTTCATAAGCTTTGAACATTTTTTTGGTTTTTCGTAGAAAAACTGAATGGGGTTGTTATACAATTTATCTTTATAATAAAAGATGATGTTTGAAAGGTGCTTTTGTCATTTCAGAAAAGATGAAATAACTCTTTGTGGGCAGTTAAATTATCGTCGAATTTGACAAAGCTTTCAATAAATTACTTAGGACAAGGGGGAAGGACATGTATAAATTTTTCAAATTGATATAATTTTCTGTTCATGTTCTAATTGCAGCGTTTGTTTTTATGTAATTGACTTTTAATAAAAAAGTCGACTCATAGAAGATTTCATTAAATAAATCCTATAAAATAATTTCTTATTATTGTGGGAATTGTTGTTTTAATACTATGTCTGATAAAATGAATTTACCTTTTGATAAAGAACATATTGAACCAATAGAATTACGTTCTGCTTTACAGGAACGTTATTTGGCTTATGCACTTTCTACGATTACACACCGTGCATTGCCTGATGTACGTGATGGATTGAAGCCGGTCCACCGGCGGATTGTTCATGCGATGCGTCTTCTCAAACTAAATCCTGGACAGTCTTATGCGAAATGTGCGCGGATTGTTGGTGATGTCATGGGAAAATTTCATCCTCATGGGGATGCATCTATTTATGATGCCTTGGTGCGCTTGGCTCAAAGTTTTGCTGTTCGTTATCCGTTGGTTGATGGGCAAGGCAATTTTGGTAATATTGATGGTGATAATGCTGCTGCCATGCGTTATACGGAAGCACGTATGACTGAAGTGGCTGCATTGTTACTTGAAGGAATTAATGAGAATGCTATTGATTTTCGTTTAACCTATAATGAGGAAGATGAAGAGCCTGTTGTTTTACCAGGAGCTTTCCCTAATCTTTTAGCAAATGGTTCTTCTGGTATTGCTGTTGGTATGGCAACATCTATTCCCCCCCATAATGTTGCTGAGCTTTGTGATGCAGCACTCCATTTGATTGCGCATCCCGATGTAAATGATGAGGAATTAAATCAATTTGTTCTTGGTCCTGATTTTCCGACGGGGGGAATTTTAGTTGAACCTAAAAAAAGTATTGAGGAATCCTATCGTGTTGGGCGTGGATTCTTTCGCTTGCGTTCACGTTGGCATCAGGAATCTGGTAGCCGTGGTTCTTATGTGATTGTTGTAACTGAAATTCCCTATCAGATTCAAAAGTCACGTCTTATTGAAAAAACAGCAGAGTTATTGCTTGCACGCCGATTGCCAATGCTTGAGGATATCCAAGATGAATCAGCAGAAGATATCAGAATCGTGCTGGTTCCTAAAAATCGGTCGGTTGATCCGGAGCTCCTTATGGAGTCTCTTTTTAAATTGACTGACTTTGAAGTAAGATTTCCCCTCAATCTGAATGTTTTGTCTTTGGGAAAAATACCCAATGTTCTTTCTTTACGAGAAAGTTTGCAGCAATGGCTTGAACATCGTCAAGAAGTGCTTATTCGTCGCTCTCATTATCGGCTTGATCAAATTGATAGCCGATTGGAAATTCTTCATGGATATCTTATTGCCTATTTAAATCTCGATGAGGTCATTCAGATTATTCGTGAAGAGGATGAACCGAAAAAGAAGCTGATTAATCGGTTTGAATTAACAGAAAATCAAGCTGAAGCTATTCTTAATATGCGCTTGCGTTCTTTGCGTAAGCTTGAGGAATTTGAAATTCGTAAAGAATTTGAAAGTTTGAAAGCTGAAAAAGAAAAGCTACAGAATTTGTTAGCTTCTCCTATAAAACAGTGGAAAATAATTTCAGAAGAAATCAAAAAAGTTCGAAACACTTTTGGTCCTGAAACACTCTTGGGGAAAAGACGTACGACGTTTGAAGAGGCACCAAGACATGATCTTGATGATATTCAACAAGCAATGATCGAAAAAGAACCGATTACTATTGTTATTTCTGAAAAGGGGTGGATGCGCGCTTTGAAGGGACATTTGACCGATTATAAAGCGCTTTCTTTTAAAGAAGGAGACAGTTTAAAGTTAGCATTTCCGGCATTTACAACCGACAAGATTGTGCTGATCAGTACGGGTGGAAAGTTTTTTGCTATTGGTGCAAATAGTTTACCTGGAGGGCGGGGACATGGTGAACCTATTCGTCTTTTAGTTGATATGGATGATGAGCACGATGTTCTCACAGCTTTTGTGCATCACGCCGAGGAAAAATTGCTCTTGGTTTCATCTCACGGTAATGGTTTTATTGTTTCTTCTGCAGAAGTGATCGCCAATACACGAAAAGGAAAGCAAGTGATGAATGTGAAAGCTCCTGATAAGGTAAAGCTTTGTGTTCCGGTAAATGGTGATCATGTGGCTGTAGTTGGTGAAAACCGTAAAATGCTTATTTTTTCTATTGAACAAATACCAGAAATGAATCGCGGTAAAGGTGTTCGTTTACAGCGTTATAAAGAAGGTGGTGTTGTTGATGCCAAGACTTTTAATTTATCAGAAGGCTTAAGTTGGCAAGATACAGCTGAACGAATCTTTAACCGTCAGGCGGACGATCTCTTTGAATGGATGGGAACGCGTGCGGGAGTTGGGCGTTTGGTTCCAAAAGGATTTCCAAAATCAGGAAAATTTATCAATTAAATGTATTTTATAAATGGGGAAAATTCCCTATAGTTTTATGATTGTTTAAGATATTAATTTATAAGGATAATTTATTATTTTTTATATTGAAAAAAAGACCTAAAGCGTAAGTTTTTCTCTTATTTCGATCTTGTTCAGGTTAAATCAATCAAAACTGTTTGTTTGCCTATCATGAGATGAGAGACCAGCCCGTCTTCATAAAAACTATTGAAGAAAAGAATAAAAATATTTTTTAATAAACCGTTTCACATACAAGAGTTGTTGCAACAATAGGTATGTTTGTTTTTTTACATTATACCATTTATGGGTGCTGTCGTGAAATGATTTGATATTTCGAGAGCTGTACCTTTAAACAAACAATGTGAATGTTAACACAAGAGTGTTCTATTTGGAGATGTTTTATTTTGTCTGATAGGTTTATCTTCTTATTGTTTCTTATTGTTCAAGAGAGATGTTATTAATCTTTCATAGTAATATTTATTCGTTAGGATTACTATGATATTGTCTAAAAAGATGACCACGTTCAGCCCATAAGACGAGAAGTATGGCAGTGAGACTCAGAAAGAAAAATCCTGCTGAGTTTGGGATGGTTGTTTCATCAAATTGTTGGGCAATAAAAAAGCTAAGTCCTGCACCGATAGATGTTTGAAGAAAGCCGGATACAGAAGAAGCTGTTCCAGCTATTTCTCCTACAGGTTCAAGAGCGAGTGTATTGAAATTGGCCATAATACCACCGCAGGTAAACATTAATATACAATATAACGTCATATAAAAAGGAAAAGGGATAACACCACCTGCTAAGATGGACCCAATAAACCAAATGCATGAAGCGGCACAAAAGAGCAAAAGCATAGTATGAGCAATACGCCGCATTCCAAGGCGTCCAACGAGTTGAGAGTTAAAGAATGATGATAGAGCTTGAAATGCAGCACCAACTGCAAAAGCAATAGGGAACCAAAGTCCTAGATTATAGATCCCTTCATATGTTTGTTGTGATGTATTAACGGCGGTAAAGATACAGCCTAAAATAATGGAAGTTGCAAGTGTATAGCAAAGTGTTGTACGATTGGTTATTACAATCCATAAGTTGTGTTTAACTGAAGAAAAGGAAAGAGAGCGTTGCGCATAAAGAGTTTCAGGCAAGCGCAGTTGAATCCAAATCATCAGTCCTAAACCAATCATTGCCATGAAAATAAAAATATATTGCCAATGTCCAAGCAGTAAAATGATCTGTCCTGTTGCGGGACCAATCATTGGTGCAACAAGAAAAACCATCATAACAATAGACATAACTTCTGCCATTTTTCGACCACTGTAAAGATCACGTACGACGGAAACTGTAAGAACTCGCATAGCAGCCCCTCCAATTCCTTGCAAGATACGTAAAATAAGTAAGAGAGAAAAATCAGTTACAAAGGCACAGCCAATCGCCGTAAATGAATAAAAAGCAAGCCCGAGAAGAATAAGTTTACGTCGTCCATACCTATCGCTTATTGGACCGAAAAATATTTGAGCAATACCATAGCTAATAAGATAACTCGAAATGATATAATGTTGATCATTTTCATTGAGAACATTTAAGCCGTCTAAAATATCGGGCATAGCTGGCAGCATAATATCAACAGCTATAGCGTTAATAGCCATGAGCGAAGCAATAAGAATAACAAATTCTTTATAGCCAATTTTGTTTCTAATCGCATCTCTATGCGTTTGTTCATCGACTGAATATGACATATGGCATCCTTGAAATAAAAATTTCGTCTGAAAACAGCTCTTTTTAAGAGTCTGAATAAAATGAAAGATACCTATGATTGATTACATGGAATATTTTTTTCTTTCAAAAGTTCCTGTAACTCATTGTTTTGAAACATCTCTTTAACAATATCACAGCCTCCGATAAATTCACCTTTGATATAAAGCTGTGGAATTGTTGGCCAATTTGAGTAATCTTTAATCCCTTGACGCAATTCGTTAGAAGTTAAGATATTAATCCCTTTATAATTCAATCCTAAATAATCAAGAATTTGAACAACTTGTCCTGAAAACCCGCATTGCGGAGCGTCAGGTGTTCCTTTCATGAATAAAATGACGTCGTTTGTTTTAATTTCGTTGTCAATAAAATCATGAACAGTGGTCATTTTTATCCCTCGATATTTCAGATTTTTATCAGTGTGTAATTTATATTCATACTGCTTTTAATCGTATTAAATGTGTGAATGCAAGAAGAAATTTTAGATTATTTTGGGACATTTGTTTGCAACATTAAGGCGTGAAGGTCATTTCCCATATTGCCTTTAAGGGCATCATAGACCATTTTATGTTGTTGAACACGGGTTTTACCACGAAAACTTTCAGAAATAACTTCTGCAGCATAATGTTCCCCATCTCCAGCAAGATCACGAATTGTTACAGTAGCATCAGGAATGCCTTCACGAATAAGCGTTTCAATTGCATGAGCACTCATTGCCATCATTATTCTCCTATGTTGTTCATTTTTTTATAAAGGCTGTTTAAGAGAAAAAACAATTTTTATTCTTCACCCATAAATTGTGGAAACCAGTTTTCATAGGCTTTTGTGAGTTTGTCTATAGAAAGTTTTAGTATTCCATCTATATCAAGTGCATCACCTGCAACTTGACCTAGCTCTGTTAAAGAAACTGCACTTATTTGTGCGAGCTCTTTAAGACTATTAAGAGAGTGAGGTTTGACGGCTAAAAGATAACGTCCTTGGTCTTCTCCAAAAAGTTCTGCATGATGGGGTGATTTATTGCTTAATTTTACTTTGATTCCTTTACCTGCTTTAATGACCATTTCAGCAAGTGCTATCGCTAATCCTCCGTCAGAAAGGTCATGGGCGGCGTGAATAAAACCACGATGTATGACATCTCGAACAAATTGACCATGCTTTTTTTCAAGTTGTAAATCTACAGGGGGGGGGGGGCTGCATCAATATTTAAAATGTTACGTGCATAGATTGATTGTCCTAAATGGGAGCCGCAATTTCCTACTAAAACAAGAATATCTCCATTTTGCATACCACTTATTGTTACCATTTTAGACCAATCATTAAGAAGGCCTACCCCAGCAATTGTGGGGGTTGGAAGAATGGCTTCCCCATTTGTTTCGTTGTAAAGAGAAACATTGCCTGAAACGATAGGAAAATCAAGGATTCTACAAGCTTCTCCTATACCTTTAATAGCAAAAACCAGCTGTCCCATAATTTCAGGTTTTTCAGGGTTACCAAAATTGAGATTATCTGTAGCAGCCAGTGGTGTTGCACCTGTCGTACTAATGTTTCGCCAGCATTCTGCGACAGCTTGTTTCCCCCCTTCATAAGGGTCTGCTTCACAATAGCGAGGTGTTACATCAGAAGAAAAAGCAAGAGCACGTTTGCTGTTGTTTCCTACACGGATAACGCCTGCATCACCTCCTGGGCGAATAAGGCTATTTCCTTGGATAAGGGTATCATATTGTTCATAAACCCATCGCCGAGAACTTTGATCAGCAGAATTCAATAAGCTCAGAAGCGCATCACCAAGATTTTCAACTTTTTTGACGTCTTCTGCTTTCAAGGGTGTTTTTTTTGCCGGCTCACTCCAAGGACGATCATAAACAGGCGCTTCATCACCAAGCTCTTTGATGGGAAGATTGACAACTTCTTCCCCTTGATGAAATACACGAAAACGTAAATCATCGGTTGTTTTTCCAATGATAGAAAAATGTAGTCCCCACTTATGAAAAATTGCTTCTGCTTGCTTTTCTAGTTCTGGTTTAAGGACCATGAGCATACGCTCTTGACTTTCAGAAAGCATCATTTCATAGGCTGTCATGTTTTCTTCTCGAACAGGAACTGTATCAAGATTAAGCTGTATCCCCAGATTTCCTTTTGCTCCCATTTCAACGGCAGAAGAGGTGAGTCCTGCTGCCCCCATATCTTGAATAGCAACTACGGCTCCAAGTTCCATGAGCTCTAAACATGCTTCAAGGAGACATTTTTCTGTAAAAGGATCACCGACTTGAACGGTTGGACGTTTTTCACTGATTGAAGAATCAAATTCAGCAGAAGCCATTGTTGCTCCACCGACACCATCACGTCCTGTTTTTGCACCCAGATAAACAACAGGGAGTCCAATACCTTGTGCTTTAGAATAAAAAAGGGCGTCTGTCTTTGCAATACCGGCGACAAAAGCGTTAACAAGGATATTGCCATTATAACGCTCATCAAAATTTACTTCTCCACCAACCGTTGGAACACCAAAAGAATTGCTGTAACCACCTATTCCAGAAACAACACCAGAAACAAGATGGCGTGTTCGTGGGTGATCAGGAGCACCAAATCGCAATGCATTTATAGCAGCAACAGGACGGGCTCCCATTGTAAAGACATCACGTAAAATACCACCAACACCTGTCGCTGCACCTTGATAAGGTTCAATATAAGAAGGGTGGTTATGGCTTTCCATTTTGAAAACAACACATTGTCCTTCGCCAATATCGACAACACCAGCATTTTCACCAGGTCCTTGGATGACACATTTTCCTTCTGTCGGAAGAGTTTTTAGCCATTTTTTAGATGATTTATAGGAACAATGCTCGTTCCACATTGCAGAAAAAATTCCTAGTTCAGTAAATGTGGGTTCTCTACCGATTAACGTCAGGATACGTTGATATTCATCTTCTTTTAGCCCGTGTTGTGCAATGAGTTCTGGTGTAATAGTGATGTTATTGCAAGGCTTCATGAGTATTTATCCGTCAAATTAATCGAAATTTAGTATTTTTATTTTTTTACCTAGCAGCTTATATTATAAACAATAATGTTGTTTAATAATAAAAATATTTATAGACAGTAAGCTGAAGATTTTGTCCGTTTGTTTGGTGGGATTTAAGACTAAAAATGGTCTTAAATAATTATGTGTTTAGAAAATAATATCCATTGTTGTTTGTGAAGAGCTTTGTTTATAGATTTATGATGCGAGAAATGGTATAATTCTTTGTTTTTTTTAATTATGGAGCGCGAGTATTTTTGCAGCATTATCCATTTACTAACTCTAAAGCACTTTGAAAAAGTAAACGACCGTCAGTACCTCCGTGGGCGGGTTCAATAAAGTTTTCAGGGTGGGGCATCATACCAAGAATATTACCAGCTTTATTAACAATACCAGCAATATCTTTCATTGAGCCGTTCGGGTTTGTATTTTCTGCATAGCGAAAAACAATTTGTTCATTGTCTTCCATTTGTTTCAATGTTTCACTATCAACAAAATAATTTCCGTCATGATGGGCAACAGGACAACGAATAATTTGTCCTTTAGAATAATATCGAGAAAATTTTGTCTTGGCGTTAACGACTTCAAGTTTGATTTCACGACAAACAAATTTTAAAGAAGCGTTACGCATTAAAGTACCGGGTAATAATCCTGCTTCCAACAAAATTTGAAATCCATTACAGATACCTATAATTGTCGTACCTTCTTGTGCTTTTTCACGAATGGCTTTTAAGACGGGAGTTCGCGCTCCAATCGCACCACATCTTAAGTAGTCGCCATAGGAAAAACCACCAGGAATAATAATAACATCTACATCTGGAATTGTTGTTTCTGTTTGCCAAATTTTTAGTGGCTCAACTCCCGTTATATGATGTAATGCTGCAACCATATCTCGATCACGATTTAATCCAGGAAGTTGAATGATGGCAGTTTTCATGAGCATTTCACTTAAAAAAGTTCGATTGTATAATTTTCAATGACAGTATTTGCGAGTAACTCTTCACACATTTGTTCAAGTTTTTTCTTTGCGGTTTCAGAAGGTAGTTCATCAAGAACAATATCAAAAACCTTTCCTTGACGAATGGATTGAATGCCTTCGAAAGCTAAACTTTTTAAAGCACCGACAATTGCTTCTCCTTGTGGATCAAGAACGCTTTCTCTTAAAGTAACTGTAATGCGTGCTTTCATTTTTTGCTTCCTGCTTTTTAAAAGAACCTCTCCTTTGAAGAGGGGTGTTTGTATAAGGTGATGTTTTTTACCTTGTTTTTACTTTACGAGAACGGGACCACTTGGTCGTGTTGGTTCGTTTTCATTCATAATACCAAGACGTTTGGCAACTTCTTGATAGGCATTAATAAGCCCTCCCATATCACGACGAAAACGGTCTTTATCCATTTTTTCTTGTGTGTGCATATCCCATAGTCGTGCAGAATCAGGAGAGATTTCATCAGCAAGAACAATGCGCATTGTTTCATCTTCCCACAGGCGACCAAATTCCATTTTAAAATCAATTAATTGGATGTTAACACCGGCAAAAAGCCCAGAAAGAAAATCATTAATACGAATTGAAAGTTGCATGATATCTTCTATCTCTTGTGGGACAGCCCACCCAAAAGCTGTGATATGTTCTTCCGTTACCATAGGATCATCGAGAGAATCATTTTTATAGTAGAATTCAATGATGGATTGCGGAAGCGGGGTTCCTTCTTCCAGTCCTAAACGCTTAGCAAGAGAGCCGGCAGCAACATTGCGAACAACAACTTCCAATGGAATGATTTCCACCGCTTTAATAAGCTGTTCGCGCATGTTTATACGTTTGATAAAATGTGTTGGGATGCCCAAACGTCCAAGATGGCCAAAAATATGTTCCGAAATTCGGTTGTTTAAAACCCCCTTTCCGTCGATAATTTCATGTTTTTTTGCATTAAAGGCAGTTGCATCATCTTTAAAAAATTGAATATAAGTCCCTGGTTCAGGTCCTTCATATAAAATTTTAGCCTTGCCTTCATAAATACGGTGGCGACGATTCATCATGATTCTCTATTTATCTTGAGAGGTTTTTAATAACATTGATAAATGATACTATCCTAATTGATAGAATTTCTCAATGATATTGCTATGATACTTTTATAATTTTTATCATTACACGTTTACCCAAAGGTGAAGATACATAAGCGATGAGAAAGAAGATCACCTCTTTTGGATCAAATTTTTGCAAGAAAGTGAGAGAGGACCATAAGCCCTTCAGGCCAAGGTCCGTGTCCGGATTCTGCGTTAATATGGCCAGAATACCCAGCATCAACAAAGAGTGATCCCCAATCATTGGCAATTTTTTCTGCTACTGAAAATTGACAAAACTCATCGTTGCGACTGGCTATGACAATAGAAGGAAAAGGAAGCTTTTGGCGATGATAGGGGCCAAATGTCATTAAATGTTTGGGACGTATTTTTTCATTGGCGACATCTGGAGGTGCAACAAAGAAAGCGCCACAAATTTTTTCTGTATTTTGTACAGTTGCATGAATAACACTGGGAACTCCTAATGAATGAGCAATAAGCATAACAGGCCTTTGAGCTTTTGCGATGGCGGTTTTAACTTTGTTAACCCACTCTTCACAAACAGGCTTTGACCAATGGAGTTGTTCAATGCGGCTGGCTGTCGACAATTTTTTTTCCCAGCGTGTTTGCCAATGATCTGGACCAGATCCTTTGTAGCCAGGAACAATAAGAATATCGAGTTGATTTGCTTTCATGAATTGTTTTTCTTTGTTACAACAGATTTTTGATCATAGGTTGAATGGATTTTGGTTTTCTATGTCACTTTATTGTTCTTCAAAAACACGTTTAAAAATCGTATTGATATGTTTGGTGTGGTAAGAAAGATCAAATTTTTCGCGAAGTTCTTCTTCACTTAAAGCTTTGGTAACATCTTTGTCGTTGAGGAGTTCTTCTAAAAAATCTTTTCCTTGTTCCCAAACTTTCATCGCATTTCGTTGTACAATCCGATAAGAATCTTCACGACTAATCCCTACTTGTGTGAGTGCTAAAAGAACCCGTTGTGAGTGAACAAGACCGCGGAATTTATTGAGATTTTTTTGCATATTTTCTGGATAGACAATGAGATTTTCAATGACAGATGTGAGGCGAGAAAGAGCAAAATCAAGTGTAATAGTCGCATCTGGAGCAATATAACGCTCAACAGATGAATGGGAAATATCACGTTCATGCCAAAGAGCTACATTTTCCATGGCTGGGAGTGCAAATGCACGTACCATACGGGCTAATCCAGTTAAATTTTCTGTTAAAACTGGATTACGTTTATGAGGCATTGCCGATGAACCTTTTTGCCCAGGTGAGAAATGTTCCTCTGCTTCAAGAACTTCTGTTCGTTGTAAGTGGCGTATTTCTATTGCTAGCCTTTCAATAGAGGAAGCAATAACACCAAGTGTTGCAAAAAACATAGCATGACGATCTCTTGGTATTACTTGGGTGGAAACCGGTTCAGCACGCATCTTCAAGGCTTTTGCTACATGTTCTTCAACGCGTGGATCGATATTAGCAAAAGTTCCTACAGCTCCTGAAATCGCGCAAGTAGAAATTTCTTCTCGTGCAGCAAGAAGACGTTTGCGACAACGGGAAAATTCAGCGTATGCAAGAGCAAACTTGATTCCAAATGTTGTCGGTTCAGCATGAATGCCATGACTCCGCCCAATGGTGATTGTCTCTTTATGCTCAAAAGCACGTCTTTTTAATGCTTCAAGAAGTTGATCTATATCCTCTAGCAAAATATCACTCGCACGCATCAATTGAATGTTCAGCGTTGTATCGAGAACATCAGATGATGTCATGCCTTGGTGGATAAAACGTGCCTCTGGTCCAATGAATTCAGCTAGGTGGGTTAGAAATGCGATAACATCATGTTTGGTAATTGCTTCAATTTCATCAATGCGATTGACATCAAATTTAGCTGCTGCCCCTTTTTCCCAAATGACTTTGGCGGCTTCTTTCGGAATAATCCCTAAGTGAGCAAGGGCATCACAGGCATGGGCTTCAATTTCAAACCAAATACGATATTTTGTTTCGGGAGACCAAATTGTTACCATTGCAGGGCGGGAATAACGTGCGATCATCATTTTTTTCCTTGTTGTGAGAGGATTGCGGCTTGGCGCAATGCACTAATACGTGTTTTGTAAAGCTCTTTATTTCCATCTTTATAAATTGCAGAGCCTGCGACAAATACATTTGCACCAGCTTTTGCAGCTATCCCAATTGTATCAACGGTGATACCACCATCAACTTCAAGATCAATAGGGCGGTTTGCAATCATGTTTTTAACGCGCTTAATTTTATTTTTTATTTCTGGAATAAAACTTTGTCCACCAAAACCGGGATTGACCGTCATGATGAGAATGAGATCTAATTGATCAAGCAAATATTCAAGTACATGTTCAGGGGTGCTTGGATTGAGTGCGATTCCTGCTTTTTTCCCCATTTTTTTGATTGTTTGTAATGAACGATGAAGATGTGGACCTGCTTCAGCATGAATAGTTATAATATCTGAACCTGCTTTTGCAAAAGCTTCTAAATAAGGGTCTACTGGTGCGATCATCAGGTGGACATCAAATATTGCTTTTGTTAATGGGCGTAGAGCTTTGACGATTTCAGGACCAAAGGTGATGTTAGGAACAAAGTGCCCATCCATAATATCAAGATGAAGCCAATCTGCACCAGCATCAACAACATCTAACATTTCTTGTCCAAGTTTAGAAAAATCAGAAGCCAAGAGAGAAGGCGAAATGAGATGAGAATGGGGCATTAAAATCTCCTTAGATTGGCAGTTTTTATCATATCGCTGTGTATACACAAATATTTTTTGTGTTATGACGGAAAAGAAAAAATATGTATTATAGGTCTTTTTATGGAAAGATTGCTTGAAATTTTAAAGCTTTATAAGTGAAAGATATGTCGAATCATAAAACATATTTGATGCCTGAACTTCAACATAAACATACTATTGCGGTTTCTTCTCAAGAATATCGAGATGCCATGAGTCTTTTTGCAGGAGCTGTGCATATTGTGACAACAAATGGTATTAAGGGAAGACGTGGGGTGACTGTTTCGGCGTGTTGTTCTTTATCTGATGATCCTCCAACCCTTCTTGTTTGTCTCATGCGTCATAATTTAAAGAATCAGGTGTTTATGGAGAATGGAAATTTTTGTGTTAATAGCTTGGCAGGAAAACATCGCTCATTAGCGGATGTTTTTTCGAGGCGTTGCAATTCTACACAAAATGAGCGTTTTGATGTTGCTCAATGGGGAGCTTTGCAAACGGGGGCGCCTAGTCTTTCAGACGCTCTAGCGTCGTTTGATTGTCGTTTGATTTGTTGGCACGAACACGCAACCCATTGTGTTTTGATTGGTGAGGTTGTTGCAATCAACTGTAATAAAGAAAAAGATGCTTTGATGTATTTGAAACGTGAATATCACACTTTGCCTTTATAAAGATTTTATTTTTTGCATTGATGAAATGATTTATTGTTGCTTCATTTAGATTTTAAACAATGTAGAGAGTAGGGGAGGGATGGCTCTGATATCTGATTTCCTTCTTTTTAAAGTTTTTCAATAAGCGAGAAAAATGATTCTGGATGAGATTTGATCAAGAATTCAATCTACATAAAAAAGCGATCAAACCTAAACAGTGCATTTAGATATATTCGTCGATTGTTATGAAAAAACATTTTACTCTTGTGTTGATGGGTATTGCACAATATATAGACCGCACATAGCATATGTGGAGGTTTTTTATTGCATGAGCGAAGAGATTGATGGTCAATATCGCCCTAGTGAAGATGAGCCTTTTATGAATGAGCGGCAAAAGGCGTATTTTCGTGCTAAATTGGTTTCTTGGAAGAATGATATATTAAAAGAAGCTCGTGAGACTTTGGAAAATTTGCAGGAAGAGAATGTTGGTCAGCCCGATTTGACTGATCGGGCTTCTTGTGAAACTGATCGTACAATCGAATTACGTGCTCGTGATCGTCAGAGGAAACTTATTTCAAAAATAGATGCTGCTTTAGAGCGCATTGATAATGGGACATACGGTTTTTGTGAAGAAACCGGCGAACCCATTAGTATCAAGCGTCTTGAGGCTCGGCCGATAGCCGTTTTGTCATTGGAAGCGCAAGAACGTCACGAACGACGTGAAAGAGTTTATCGCGATGATTAAGGTTATTGAGATGATAAACAAATGAAATTCGTGGTGATGAAATTGTATATTTTTATTTTTGAGGGGTAGGAATGAATAAAGATGGTTCTTGCCGCCCCTCAATTTCGGCGGTGATGGCTGAATCTTTTACCGCTTGATTCGTAAAAGGAGAGGGATTTTTATCCGATACATCGTTTCTTTCTGGAGGAGCGGAATTTAGATGTGTGTCTGTTTCTCTTTTTTGTATTTTTGATGTACCAGTAATATCGGATTCTACAACCACATCTGTTAATCCGCCAATAAGGAGCAAATGTTCTTTATTATCGCAACGGACTAAAACAAGGCGGCGTGCTCGATCTATAGAAATTACTTCACATAATGCTAATCGTGATAGACTTTTTTTTCTATTAATGCTGTATCTTCCTGTACTTAAGCGACGTAAAAACACGATAATTACGGTAATAGCTGCGATTGTTATTATAAAAAGCAAAAAGCTTATCGTTATGTTTGCAGCAGATACACCTATCTGCTCTGATAACCAGATATACATAGATCTTCTCCCATTTTGGATGGAAATATTATTTTTTATTGAGATAAATTTATAAACATACCCTCAAAAGATTCACTTATAATGTAAGAAATAAACTTTTGAATATTAAGCGAGTTTATCTTAGATAATATCATAGTATATACTTTATAACAACATAACAACGAATATAAAGGAAGTTTGTGACATAAGAAATAGCTATAAGCTAAGGCAAAGAGAGATGGATAAAGATTTTGAGAATAATGAAAGATCAGCGTCTTCGTTTCACCGGAGAGTTGTGATTTTTGGTGTTGTTTTTGTATTAGGTTTTCTTTTCATTGTGGGTATTTTAGGTTTTTTTTATCCACAAAACTATTTGCAACAGGCGATATCAATATCTTTTTTGATTCTAGCAATGATCGGTGTTGCAACACTCGTTTTGTGTGGAATGGGAATTTTAAGATATCATGTGTGGTCGCATGAAGATTTTGATTTTAGCATCTTTAATAGGAGCGATGATGCAATTGTAATCTCTGATCTTTCTGGTTTTGTTTATTATTCTAATCAAAACTATCGAAAAATTCTGACCTATAAGCCTGAAGTGTCTTGTTATAGGGTTATTGCAGATCTGCCAGGAGCTGGTGCACTCTCGTACCGCTTAAAGGTTGCAGCCTGTAATAATCTTGCAGCGCAAGAGGAATTAAGAGTAGAACAGCCAATTTTTACCGATTCTACACCCAAAAAAGCTGTTTGGTATAATATTTCCGTTCAACCTATCACAAAACAGAAAAAAAAGCTTTTATTTTGGCGTATTACTGATATTTCGCACTTACAACAAACGCGAGAAGTTTTTTTCTCGAACCTTCAAGAGGCTATCAATCACTTGGATCAAGCTTCTATTGGTTTTGTATCCGTTAATAGACAAGGAACTATTCTTTATGCCAATGCGACTTTTGCAGAATGGTTTTCAATTGATTTAGCGAATTTCTCAATTGGTCAACATAATTTTGATTCGTTATTTGATAGCGTTGGCGCTAAGAGCTCATGGAGTGATATCTGTTTACAAACCAACAGATATCAAAGTTCAGGTTACTCTTTACCTTATAGGTTTTCGTTATGTTTAAATTCACACACGACTTGTGAGAAAATATTCCATTGTCTTATATCTGTTTCTTCTCTCTTAGAAGAGGAAGCCATTTATCGTGTTGTGATCATTCCACAACAAATACAAAAAGAAGAGGATGATCAATTAAAATTACCCAGTATATTAGGAGAATATTTTGATGCGAGTCCTTTTGCAATAGCTGTGGTGGATCATGCAGGGCAATTGGTTCATATGAATAAAGCTTTTTCATCACTCACGGGATGTATGGACAAAGCTGTCAATTTTTATGATGTTATTTCTCGTCGTGATTGTGTGCAGTTAGAGCGTTCTTTTCAGAGAATTGCGACAAATGAAAATTATTTTGTTTCTCTAGAAACTGTTTTAGAAAAAAATGAAGAATGCCATTTACGGCTCCATATTATGTCTGTACCGCCCTATCACGGTGATGCATTGCAAGATTTGCTTATTATCTCTGTGATTGAAACAACCGAACAAAAAACTCTTGAAGATAAAATGATGCAAAGTCAGAAGATGCAAGCTGTAGGACAATTGGCTGGCGGCATTGCTCATGATTTTAATAATGTTTTAACAGCAATTTTAATGTCGTGTGATCTTCTTTTAAATACGCATCGTAGTTCTGATCCTGCTCATGCTGATCTGATCAATATTAAAAACAATGCTAATCGTGCAGCTGCTCTTGTCCAGCAATTATTAGCTTTTTCTAGAAAGCAAACACTTCGACCTGAAGAAGTTGATTTTACTGATTTTTTATCAGATATCCGCAATCTTATTTTACCACTTTTGGGGAATAATATTCAGTTAAAAATTATCCATGGAAGAGATTTGTGGAGCGTTGAAGTTGATCAAGCATCTTTTCAGCGTGTTATTATGAATTTGGTTATTAATGCGCGTGATGCCATGTTAGATGGAGGTATTGTTACGATTGCGACTAATAATATTACAAAGCAACAAAGTGCTGAATTTAATCATCTTGGATTAGCAATTGGCGAGTATGTGCAATTGACTATTTCAGATACAGGGGCTGGTATATCTGCTGCTATACAAGAAAAAATGTTTGAGCCATTTTTTACAACAAAAGAAGTTGGAAAAGGAACAGGACTTGGTTTATCAATGGTTTATGGAATTGTCAAGCAGAGCGGTGGGTATATTTATTGTGAAAGTAAAGAAGGTGAAGGAGCAACATTTCATATTTTTCTTCCCCGTTATATCCCCAATATAAAAGGAGAAATTTCTCAAAAGATTGAAAAAGATGAAGAGAAAGATAAAAATATAGACTTAACAGGATCTGCGACTGTTTTATTGGTTGAAGATGAAGATGCGGTCAGAATGGGGGGGGTAAGAGCTCTTCAAATGAGAGGATATACGGTTTTAGAGGCAGCAAGTGGGGTGGAAGCACTCTCTATTCTTGAGGAACAAAAAGGAGATGTTGATATTATTGTTTCCGATGTGGTGATGCCAGAAATGGATGGGCCCACTTTATTGAAGGAAGTCTGTAAAAACTATCCTGGTATCAAATTTCTTTTCGTTTCTGGATATGCAAAAGATGCTTTTGCTAAAAATCTTCCACAAGATGCTGTTTTTGGTTTTTTATCTAAACCTTTTACACTCAAACAGTTAGCTGTAACAGTTAAAGAAACACTTTCATCATGAGTAAAAATTTATGCAGTAGAAAAATTGCGTATTTTAAGATTTTTTAGGCTAAATACCAGAGCATTTTGATAAATAGTGTTTATGATAATGTCATAGAACTGAATAAAGAAGAATTTTGAAAATGAACTAAAATTCAAAAAAATCATATGTTTTGTGCAAAAATTTATGAAGAGATGGACTCTATTATGTCAACATTTCATAGAGATTTTCAATTGTAGATACTGAGCAAAAACTATGTGTAAAGCATTGAAATATGCTGATTAATAGATTGTTGATACACTCAAAGAGATAAAAGCTGTTGTTGCGTATCTATCATTTTGCTCTTTCCTTCAATAAATGCTTTTAAGGCTTCGGGATAGAGTTTATGCTCTGCTTTAAGAACTCTTTGTGCTAAGCACTCAGCAGTATCATGGGGATAGACTGGAACGGCTGCTTGGGCAAGGATTTTTCCTGCATCCATGTCTTCTGTAACAAGATGAACAGTGCAACCCGTGATTTTTACACCTGCTTGTAAAGCTTTTTCATGTGTGTTTAAGCCTTTAAATGAAGGCAAAAGAGAAGGATGAATGTTTAAAATTCGTCCTTCATAAAGTTTTACAAAACGTGGTGAGATAAGGCGCATATACCCTGCAAAGCAGAGAAAATCCGGTTTATATTGATTTAAAATTGTAAAAATATTTTCTTCATGCTCTTCTTTTGTTTTGTAAATTTTACGATCAACAATATGAATAGGTAAGTTATGGTTTTGCGCCTTTTCAATACCGTTTGCATGCGGATTATCGCAAATAACCGCGACGATTTCAGCAGGATATTCCGTTTGTTGACTAGCTTGAGCAAGGGCGACCATATTGGACCCATTACCAGAAATGAAAACGACGATTTGTTTTTTCATAAATGCAGTACCCCTTTATAAAGTATTCCTTTATTTTGATCTTGGCATTTTGTTAAAATGCCAAGGGGAGTTACAGTCTCTCCTTTTCTTTCAAGAGCTTGTGTAATTGTTTCAGCTGCATGCTGTGCTACGATAATGATCATGCCAATACCACAATTAAATGTTCTTAACATTTCTGTTTCTTCTATTTTACCTTGTTTGGCAATCCATGAAAATACTGCTGGAACATTGATGCTAGAAAGATTAATTTCAGCGCAGAGAGAGGATGGAAGGACACGTGGAATATTTTCAGGAAAGCCTCCACCCGTAATATGAGCAAGAGCTTTAATCCCTTCATATTTTCGCATGATGGGAAGAAGCGATTTTACATAAATGCGTGTTGGTGTAAGAAGTGCTATACCAAGGCTGTTTTCGGGGGAAAAAGGGGCAGGGTCATTCCATTTGAGATAATTTTGCTGGATGATTCGTCGAACAAGCGAAAAGCCATTGGAATGAATTCCAGAGGAGCTTAGACCTAATATAACATCACCTTCTATCAAATCTTTTGAAGGGAGTAGCTTGCTGCGTTCGCATGCTCCTACAGCAAAACCGGCTAGATCATAATCTCCCTCTGCATACATTCCTGGCATTTCTGCAGTTTCTCCTCCAATAAGAGCAGCACCGGCTTGTTTACATCCTTCTGCAATACCAGAAACAATCGCAGCACCTTGTTCAGGGTCGAGCTTTCCAGTTGCAAAATAATCCAGAAAAAAGAGAGGTTCAGCTCCTTGTACGAGTAAATCATTGACACACATAGCTACAAGGTCAATACCTACAGTGTTATGGTGCCCCACTTCAATGGCAATTTTTAATTTTGTTCCCACACCATCATTGGCTGCTACTAGGATAGGATCTGTAAAGCCAGCTGCTTTTAAATCAAAAAGGCCACCAAACCCGCCAATTTCTGCATCTGCTCCGGCTCGTTTTGTCGCGCGTATAAAAGGTTTGATTTTTTCTACCATAGCATTACCCATATCGATGTTTACACCGGCTTTTGCGTAGGTAAGACCAGCTTTTAATTTATCCCCAGCCTTGGATTTATTATTTGTAAGATCTTGATTGCTCATTGGAGCCTTCCTTTAATGGAAAATCAGGTTTTGATATTATGCAATGCCATGATAGAGTTCTCTCTGCAAGAGATATTGATAAGAAAATAAGCAACTTTTCTTGTACCTTATTTTGAAGTTGTTTATAATTTTTTGTGAAGATTTTTTTAGGATATTTTATGAGCAAGATATCAGATAATCACGGACAGTCTTCTTGGCAACTTATGAAAAAGAAAGTGAGTGAGAATACATCTCGTGATCGTTATAAGACTTATGTGCCAGCGTATACTCAATTACCGTTGCCGAATAATATGAAAAGGCAAATCTTTTTTTGGCTTGGTACGCTAATTTTTTTCATTCTTTTTATGTTTGTTTTTGGATCGATTTTGCTTCCTTTTGTGGCAGGGATTGTGTTGGCTTATTTTCTCAATCCCATTGTTCAATTACTTGAAAAATTTGGTATTCGTCGTGTGTTTGGGACTGTCCTTATTACCTTATTTATTGTTATTACCTTTGTTGCTGCTTTAGTTATTTTGATTCCTGTTATTAGTTGGCAAATACAGCAATTTATGAGTGATGGTTTACCTGTCTATATTAATCGTATTCAAACCTTTTTTGTTGAGCATGATTTTGATTGGTTAAGGCGCTATTTTGGAAGTGATCCAAATGAATTACGGAATAATATTAAAGGATTTTTGGGAGAAGGTTCGGATTTTATCACGTCTCTTTTGAATTCACTTTTAAAGTCAGGAAAATCAATCGTTAATATCGTTAGCCTATTTGTTGTGGCACCTGTGGTGGCATTTTATATGTTATTAGATTGGCCACGTATGGTAACAGCAATCGATTCGTTAATACCGCGGGATCATCTGGAAACCGTTCGTAGTATTTTTCATGAAATGGATAGAGCTATTGCAGGCTTTGTTCGTGGACAAGGAACAGTTTGTCTCATATTGGGAGGCTATTATGCTATTGGTTTAACGATTGCAGGACTCAATTTTAGTCTTTTGATTGGTATGTTTATTGGTCTTATTAGCTTTGTTCCTTATATCGGCACAATGAGTGGTTTGGTCCTTTCTGTTGGTATTGCATGGGTCCAGTTTTATCCCAATAATTGGGGGGGAATCATTGTTGTGATGGCACTTTTTTTAATTGGTCAATTTATTGAAGGTTATATTCTTCAACCCAAGCTTGTAGGTTCATCAGTGGGATTACATCCCGTATGGTTGATGTTTTCACTTTTTGCTTTTTCTTCACTCTTTGGTTTTACTGGTATGCTTGTTGCTGTTCCTGCGGCAGCGGCTGTTGGCGTTTTAGTTCGTTTTGCTCTTCATACTTATCTGAGTTCTCAGATGTATTCGCGAAGCGGAAATTCGGAGCCGCTAAAATGAATGGGCGTGAAACGCAATTATCTTTAAATTTTCCTTATGATCCGATTTTTCAATTTGAGGATTTAGTGGTAACGGAAAGCAATCGTATGGCTTTTCAGCTTATTGATCACTGGCCCAATTGGAGCTTACCTATTGCAGTTTTGGTTGGTAAAGAAGGATCTGGAAAAACGCATTTTTCTAATATATGGCTCCAAAAAGCAGATGCTTTCAGGATTCAGCACAATGAACTTGATCAGGCTGTTACTATGGCTTCTTTAGGCAGATCATTTTTAATAGAGGATATTGATACAGGTGAAATCAATGAGACAGAACTTTTTCATTTAATTAACAGTATTAAGCAAGCAAATCTTGATGCACGACAGGCTACTTTATTGATGACGGCACAAACACTTCCTTCCGCTTGGAATTTAATGTTAAATGATCTAAAAAGTCGTCTTAATTCGGTGATGTTCGTTGAAATTAATCAGCCTGATGATGCATTGTTAACAGCTGTTGCATTTAAGCTTTTTTCCGATAGGCAACTTATTGTACATCCAGATACGGTTTATTATCTTGTAAGCCGTTGTGAACGTTCTTTATTTTCATTGAAGCGTGTTATTGATTCTGTTGATCAGTTGGCATTACAAAGAAAAAGAAAAATAACACGTGCTGTTATTGCTGAAGTTTTAAATAGAAGAAATCCGTAAATACTCCTTATCATGGCTTACTTATTCTGTCCTTCTATTATCGTTTCAATATGTGGAAGACAAGTCATTTAAATTTTCTTCTTTTGGGATATCTATATAAGAGTAAAAAATAGTGTTTTTTACTCTTATCGTGTTTTTATTTTAAATAGCTTTGAGATTTTATTGTATGATGTTGAATTCTTACCATCTTCGCATTTGAAAATTTTTCTAAAAAGAGCGCTTTATTTTATTTATAATAAAACCTTTGTGCTTTGAAAAAATGTTTGTTGTTTATGGGTTTGGATTGTAGAAGATTCTAGAATTTTTAATAAAAGAATCCTTGGGAAGATAGAAAAAGAGGGGAAAAAAGCTTAATACAGCTGAGTTTTTTGGCTTATGTTTTCTTTGGGAAAGTTTTTCTATGATATTTAAGTCATTTTTTTCTAAAATTGTATCTGTGGAATGTGTTTTGATACAATGAGAGCTTGCTTAAAACAGGATAAAAATTATGAAATCCTTATAAAGAAATTCGTTATTTTTTAATATAGATTGGATTTTCTTACGGAAGTTATTTTCTACTATTTGTCAATAAATTTGTTATTGAGTAGGGGGAAAAATTAAAAAATGTGCTTTTTTGTAAAGAAATGCAACAAAATTAAAAAAAAGTGTGTTTTTCTCTTGCACTTCTGTTGTGAAAATTTTAGGAAATGTGCATCAAGTAAATGTAAATGGCGGAGCGTAGCGCAGCCTGGTAGCGCACCTGATTTGGGATCAGGGGGTCGTAGGTTCGAATCCTATCGCTCCGACCATATTTGATTGAGTGTGTGAGAATGACCCAATTGGGTACGTGTGGTGAGAAACTATCATCCAAGCGTTGTGTAATCTGAAGGAAAAAGGCATGATCGCACGTATTTATAGTCCTGCTAAGACAGCTATGCAGTCAGGTAAGGGGAATACAGGTTTTTGGATTCTAGAGTATGAGCCAATGAAAGCAAAAATGCTTGAACCTCTTATGGGCTACACGGCAACGTCTGATATGAATAATCAGGTAAAGATTCGATTTAATAGGAAGGAAGAAGCGATTGCTTTTGCACGTAAGAATGCTATCTCTTACCGTGTAGAAAAGAAACATACATCGATTCGACGTGCTATTTCTTATTCTGATAATTTTCGCAGTGATCGGCAGCATTCTTGGACACATTGAATTGAAGATGCTATTTTGAATTGAGAAAATAATCAGTTGGGTCCCGTAGCTCAGCTGGATAGAGCAACGGCCTTCTAAGCCGTGGGTCACAGGTTCGAATCCTGTCGGGATCACCATGTTTAAATGATATTTATAGGCTATAAAAAGTTAAAGAGTTTTCCTTTTATTCTACTAGCTTATTTTTCTGTATAATCCCGAACCTTTTTGATGTTTTTTGGTTTATTTTGTTGCTACACGTTTTCTGTTGACTGTTTTAGTATAAAATGATGCTGTTTTCTCTTTTTCAGTAAAAATTGCTTTTGATTACTGAAACTTGTGGCATTGCGTTTTCTTGCCGCGTGTTGCTACTACATTACATGCTTTAGGAAACAGATTGTAAAAATTCTTTTTTAAGAGATTCTTTTCATCTTTCTGAAAATGAATATTTTATTTCTTAGATTAGATTTAAGCATTGCGGTTAATGCTGGTGAAATTGCAAAAAAAAACATCTATTGTAATTTTTTTATTTTTTATGAATAATATTATTATGTTTTTCAGCATGATCTTTAGTAAAATCGACTTTGATTATATACAAGGCATGATGGATTCGATTTAGAACAGTTTATGAAACATTGAAGAATAAAAACGATATCTGTTTATGATGAGAATTTACAGATGGCACAAGAGGTGGAAAATATCTTCTTGTCTTGGAAGCTGTGATTCATAACGAATTAATTCTTTATAGTTTTTTCGTATAAAAAGATGTTATATGTGCCGTCCAGATAAGATATTGTTTTTTTCAATGAGAGACACTTGCGGACAATTTAATTTAACATGATTGTCACTGTTTCTCAGGTAGGGTTATAGGTTTCATCAATGTTTAGGTTTTCTTAGTCTTATAGGTTTAAGAATGTATACTGTATATTTATATGAATGAAGATAGATTGTATCTTAGAGTTAAATTTTTAGATTTCATATTTACATTTTCAAATGTTTTTTCTTATTTCTTTAATAGTTTGTACATCATGTTAGAAGTATTTTAATATTGGATAACAATCACATTAAAATGTTATGTAGATGAGCTTTGAAGATCTAAACTCACACGGTTCAAGGTGATCATTATTTCAATAGGAATACAGTGTGAGGAGAATGCCATTTTACAGGCTTTATTTTAAGAGATATCTCTTAAAGCTCACTTCACGCTGGCGCTCGTGAATGGTACAATGATAAATCCATTGAGCTCCATCATCTTTACACTTATGATGAAATAAGCTGACATTATCATACACTTTGCCTATTTGTCAGCCTCCGATGTTGCAATAGATCTCAGCACTTGAGGCATTTATCGGCATTTTTGTGCTTTTTTATACAATTTTTACTTAATACTAATTCCTCTTATGACGTGTAAGAGAGACGGTTTTGTTTAATTCAATATAAATAGGTTTGAAATGAGAAAACATTACGATATTCGGATTTCTCATTCAACATGGCAAACAATAAAACATGATTATAAATCAAATGTATTTTTAGAATGAAAAAATTTGCTTTTATCGTGTTTTTTACTCTTTTTAATATTTTATTATAATCTGTAATTGGTAAACTCAAAATACAGCTCTAAGGTTAAGTGTTTTATATCTATCGAAGTGACTGTGGTTATATCTAACTGTTTGGACAACAAGTTGTATACCAATAGACATGAAAGAATTAAAAAAAACAGGGGATAGATCAGGAAACAAACAATATTTTTTAGAACGGAAGCCTATGCTTGTGGAAAGAATTTTAAAATCAAACTTCTAATCTGTTGCAAAATGAGGCTGTTATTACGTTTGTGATACTTTTAGATGGCTTCCCCTAAGAGGCGCTATCAGAACGTAAAAAATATTAGAAACACTCCGTAAAGTATGCCCTTTGTAGAGGCATGTTGCAAAATCTTATTTCCGAATCTTTATTTACGCATCCCGTACCTTGGAAGAATACGATAATTCGATAATTTATTTATACTATAAAGTTGAATGGTGGGCGTGACAGGCAAATAAAAAGCAAGTAAAATAAAATAGTTATGTCTAATATAAGGGAATAGGTGAATCTTGATTCTATTGAGTTTTTT